>DIVQ01000099.1 GCA_002423325.1 Anaerolineales bacterium UBA6128
TGACCGTCTGGCTGACGCGCACGTGGAGTCAGCAGCGTCCGCGCTGGGAGCAGGGCCTCGCTGTTGCGCGCGCGCGATTGGCGGGGAGGCGCTGACGTGAGCACTGCCCAGAATCGGCCGCCAGTGATGGAAATCCAGCGCGTCAGCATGTCGTTTGGCGGCGTGCAGGCGCTGGATGATGTCTCCTTTGGCGTGGACGAGGGGCGCATTCTGGCGCTCATCGGTCCGAACGGGGCCGGCAAAACCACGCTGCTCAACGTCATCGCGGGGACGCTGACACCGACCGCCGGCGGGGTGCGCTATCGCGGTCACAAGCTGAACGGGTTGCCCACGCATCAGCGTGTGCGTCTGGGGATCGGGCGCACGTTTCAGCAGGCGCTGGTGTTCGGCGAAATGACGGTGTTGGAGAACGCTCTGGTAGGCTGTCACGTGCAGGGGCGCAGCGAGCTTTTCGGCGCGGTGATTCGTCTGCCGTACGTGCGCCGCGAGGAAGAGGACGCGCGCCTGGAGGCGCTGCGGGTGCTCAACCTGGTGGGGCTGGGGAGCAAGGCCGATGTGCCGGCCTCTGCCCTGACCTTTGGGCAGCAGCGTCTGCTGGCGATCGCGCGTGCTCTGGCCGCCCGACCCAGCCTGTTGCTGCTCGATGAGCCGGCCGCCGGCCTCAATCGGATGGAGAAGAACGATCTAGGCGATCTGATGCGGCGCATCCAGGAGATGGGCACGACGGTGGTGCTCGTGGAGCATGACATGGAGCTGGTCATGCGCCTGGCAGAGTGGGTAGTGGTGCTCGACCACGGCCGGCATCTGGCCGAGGGCACCGCGCGCGAGATCCGGCGCAATCAGGCGGTCATCGGCGCCTATCTGGGCGCGGAGGTGGCCTGATGCTGAACGTCCAGGCGCTGAGCGTGCACTATGGTCGTGTCCAGGCGGTGCGTGAAGCGACGCTGACGGTCAAGCGGGGTGAGATTGTAGCGCTGTTGGGTGCGAACGGCGCGGGCAAGAGCACGTTGCTGCAGGCGATCGTGGGCCTGGTGCGGCCGTCGGCCGGCCAGATGTCGTGGAACGACGCCCGGCTGGACACGATGCCGACGCATCGCGTCTCGCGAGCCGGTGTGGCGTTGGTGCCCGAGGGCCGGCAGATGCTGGCCTCGCTCAGCGTGCGCGACAACCTGCTCCTGGGGGCATACCACGAGTTGTCGCGCAGCCCAACGGCCCTGATGGCGCCGATGCACTGGGTGCTGACCCGACCGATAGTGCGCGAGCGGCTTGCCAACGTCAATCGGCTGTTCCCCAGACTAGCGGAGAGACACAGCCAGATGGCCGGCAGCCTGAGCGGTGGCGAGCAGCAGATGCTGGCGATCGGTCGCGCCCTGATGGCAGCGCCGAGCCTGCTGCTGCTCGACGAACCATCGATTGGTCTGGCGCCCAACCTGGTGCAAGAGATACTGGCGCTGCTGGTGCGCCTGCGCGATGAGGGGCTGACGGTATTGCTGGTAGAGCAGGACGCGCACGCAGCGCTGCGGATCGCCGAACGCGGGTATGTGATGGAGACAGGGCGCATCGTGCTCGAGGATCAGGCGCGTGCGCTGCTGGCTTCGCCCAGCATCAGGCGCGCCTATCTGGGCGGGGCGTGAACGAGCCCTTTTCGTTGACCGCGTGCGCGGCAGAAGGAGGGATTATGATGTGGAACAGGGCGATCGAGAGTGCTTCGCGGGCAGAGCTGGAGTCGCTTCAGCTCGAGCGATTGCGCGCGACGGCGCGGCGCGTGTGCAGCAGCGTGCCCTTCTACCAACAGGCTTTTCGCGAGGCGGCGGTTGCGCCCGAGGATATCCGTTCGCTGGCTGATCTGCGGCATCTTCCCTNNTTCGCGATCACTATCCTCTAGGGCTGCTGGCCGTGCCCGCCGATGACGTCGTGCGGGTGCACGCCTCGAGCGGCACTACCGGCAAGCCGACGGTGGTGGCCTACACCGCCCATGACATCGACGTCTGGTCGGAGGTGATGGCGCGCACGCTGGTTGCGGGCGATGTGACGCGCCGAGACGTGGCCCACATCGCCTACGGCTATGGGCTGTTCACCGGAGGGCTGGGGCTGCATTACGGGGCCGAGCGCGTAGGGGCGATGGTTGTGCCCATGTCGGGGGGCAACACGCACCAGCAGATCATGCTGATTCAGGACTTTAACGCGACGGTGCTATGCTGCACGCCTTCGTATGCGCTGTACCTGGCCGAGGTGGCCGGTGAGATGGGCGTCGATCTGCGCGAGACCCAGTTGCGTGTGGGCTTTTTCGGCGCTGAACCCTGGACCGAGCAGATGCGACGCGAGATCCAGGACCGTTTGGGCCTGCAGGCGCTCGATATCTATGGACTGTCTGAGGTCGTAGGTCCGGGCGTTTCCAGCGAGTGCGTGTATCAGTGCGGCCTGCATGTGGCCGAGGACCACTTTTTGCCCGAGGTGATCGACCCGCAGAGCGGAGAGCCTCTGCCCGACGGCCAGGCAGGTGAACTGGTCTTTACGTCACTCACCAAAGAGGCGTTGCCCGTGATTCGCTACCGGACGGGCGATGTGACGCGATTGCACAGAGAGCCGTGTGCGTGTGGTCGCACGCTGGTGCGCATGGACAAGGTCAGTGGACGTACCGATGACATGATCATCGTGCGGGGCGTCAACGTGTTTCCGTCGCAGATCGAGGCTGTGCTGTTGCAGGTGCAGGGCGTCGAGCCGCACTATGTCATCCTGGTCGACCGCGAAAGCGGCGCCATGGATGCGCTTGAGGTCTGGGTCGAGGTGTCTGAAGGCGTGTTCAGCGACAAGCTTGGCACGCTGGCCGACCTGCAGCGTCGGGCAGAGACCGAGATACGGGAGACGCTGCGCGTTGGGGCGCGGGTGAAACTGGTAGAGCCACACCGCATCGAGCGCAGCATGGGGAAGGCCAAACGTGTCATCGATCGACGCGACGTCTATGGCGTGAAGGGCGAGTGACGGGCGTAGCGGCAGGCGGACAGAACGTTTGACAGGGCCGCGAGGCGCGATTAGAACGGTGCAGGCAACGAAGGAGTCGGCATGATCTGGAACAAGGAACGCGAGACGCTACCGCGCGCAGAGTTGGAAGCGCTGCAGTTGAGCCTGCTGCGTGAGCAAGTGGCGCGCGTCTATGAGAGCGTGCCGTTCTATCGGCAGGCTTTCCGTGCCGTGGGCACAAGGCCGGAAGATATCCGCTCGCTGGATGATCTGCGCCGCCTGCCTTTTACGCGTAAGAGCGATTTTCGCGACAACTATCCGTTCGGGCTGTTGGCCGTGCCGCGCGCGCAGGTGGTGCGCATTCACGCCTCCAGCGGCACGACGGGCAAGCCCACGGTGGTGGCCTACACGCGCGCTGATATGGACACCTGGCGCGAGGTGTGTGCCCGGAACCTTGTGGCAGCGGGGGTCACCGCTGATGACACGGTTCAGATCGCCATGGCCTACGGGTTGTTCACCGGTGGGTTGGGCTGGCACGACGGCAGCGAGCACATCGGAGCAGCCGTGGTGCCGATGTCATCGGGCAACACCAAGCGTCAGATCATGCTGATCCAGGATTTCGAGGTCACGGTGTTCTGTTGCACGCCTTCGTATGCCATTTTTATCGCAGAGCAGGCCGATGAGATGGGGGTAGACCTGCGACAAACGAACCTGCGCATCGGCATCCACGGCGCCGAGCCCTGGACCGGGGGAATGCGCCGTGAGATCCACGATCGGATGGGTCTGGACCCCATCGATACCTATGGGATGAGCGAGATCATCGGCCCGGGTGTGTCGGGCGAATGCCAGTACCACTGCGGGCTGCATATCAACGAAGACCACTTTCTCGCCGAGATCGTGGATCCAAAGACCGAGGAGCCGCTGCCGTATGGTGAGGTAGGTGAGCTGGTTGTGACCACCGTCACCAAGGAGGCCCTGCCCGTGATCCGTTATCGTACGGGCGACATCACGCGGCTGAATCCGGCGCCGTGCGCCTGCGGGCGCACGCTGGCGCGCATGGACAAGGTGCGTGGGCGCACGGATGATATGCTGATTGTGCGCGGCGTGAATGTGTTTCCTTCGCAGATCGAGACCGTGCTGCTGCAAGTCGAAGGGATGCTGCCGCACTATGTTATCGCGGTGGACCGCGAGCGCGGCGCGATGGACGACCTGGAAGTGTGGGTCGAAGTGTCGGAGGAAATGTTCACCGATAACATCGCCCGGCTCAAGACGCTGCGCGAGCGGGCAGAGTACGAGATGCGCGAGACGCTGGGCATCCAGGCGCGCGTCAAGCTCGTGGAGCCCAACAGCATCGAGCGCAGTATGGGCAAGGCCAAACGCGTCATCGACCGGCGTGAGCTGTACGCCCCCCAGAAACCGGCCTAGAGGAGTAGAACAATGAGGATCACTCAGGTATCGGCCTTTATGGAGAACCGCCCGGGCAGGATGCTGCATGTGTTCAACCTGCTTTCGGAGGCGAACATTAACCTGGTGGCGCACAACATTGTGGATGCGGCTGACTTTGGCATTCTGCACATGCTGGTCGACCAGCCGGCGCTGGCGATGCAGGTGTTGCGCGACGCGGGCCTCACCTGCAGAAGCACACTGGTGCTCGAGGTGACCGTGCCCGACGAGGCGGGCGCCTTTGTCCACCGCGTCCTGCGGCCATTGGCCGAGGCCAATGTAAACATCGAATACAGCTATGCCTACAGCAGCCAGTGCGAGGGCGAGGCGCGCAGCGTGATCAAGGTGGATGATCTCGAAAGGGCTGAGCAGGTGCTGAAGGGCCTGATCGACGGCTGACGAATCAGCCGTCGATCAGGAGAGGTTGAACGGTGAGAGGCGATTCTAGTCGCCAGCGCCAAAGCGCAACAGGTTGGACTTGCGCGTATCGGCCTTGACCGACATGGCCGTGTCTTTCTGTTCGGTGGCCAGCTCAGAGCACTTGGTGAGATCCGCGATGGCTGCCTCAAGGTCACCCAGGCGTTCCAAGATCTCGGCGCGCACATAGTAAGCGTACGGCAGCGAAGGATTGACCTCGAGTGCCTGGTTGACGGTCTCCAGCGCCTTGTCATAGTGCTTGGTGCCGCGCATGTAGCCCCGCGCCAGGTAGGTCAGATAGTGGGCCTCGCTCTGCGAGTTGCCCCGAGTGATGACGCGGTATGCCTCTGCCTCAGCCTCGTGGCCCAGCACCTCGTGCAACGCCGCGATGACGGCCAAGCTCTCGGCGTCCAGCGGCTTACCGGTGTCCTCGGCGGCCCTGTAGTATTCGAGTGCGACTTCGTACTGGCCGTTGGGCAGGCTCTGTTCTGCGAGCGAGATGTTCTTGTTGTACTCCTGGGTAGCCGGGTCGGCTGCCTTGGCCCTGTCTACGAGAATCTTTGTGACGATTGCGGCCGCGATCAGCACAACCAGGGCGATGACGGCGATGATGGTGCGCTTGCGCTTGCGTTCTCCGGCGTAGCGGTTCGTCCACCACCACCAGTACTTTTTGTCGGGGTCCTGGCTGTGGCGCTCGGCCACCAACTCTTTTTCCCTGGCAAGCGCCTTGGCGATCAATCTGGAGTTGGCCTTAAAGTTGCCGTCGACGGTCTCGAGGCGCGAGCGCTCGGGCGTGATATTCAGCCCCTGTTCCTGCAGCCGCTGCAGGCCATCCTCCACCTCGTTGCGCAGTTTGAGTAACTCGATGACGCTGTCTCGCCGGACCTTGAGCTGGCCGGCGCCGTCCTCCAGGCGCGACAACATCTCACGAACCTCGGTGGCAAAGCCACCAATGCGTTGATCAACGACACCCTTTGGCATCTTGTCCCCCCTTAAGGCTCGATCGGCCAGAACGTCTCAGTTTACAGCGATTATCGCGAAAAGCATCGCCAGTGTCAAGCCGAAAAGCTCGCGCGAGGCGCCGGATCAGCGACCGCCGCTGATGAGCATGGCCTGTCGCTCGCGGGCCAGCGCCACCAATACAGTCTCGTCCTGTTCCGCCGCCAGGATGGCAGCGATGTTAAAGGCCTGGGCCGCGGCGCTCGTCTCGCCCTTGGCCTGGAGCGCCTCGCCAAAGACGAAAAAGGTGTAGGGCGACTGATCGAACTCGGTGACGGCCGCAGTGGCCAGCTCCAACGCGCGATCCTGTTGGCCAAGCATCAGATAGGCGCGCGTCTGGTCGAACAGGAACAGGTCGCGACGCTCGCTGTGCTGCTCGGCGGCGGCAAAGGCGTCGGCAGATGCCTGTCCTCTGCCCTGCAGCTCGTACAGCACGCCGAGTCGGCAGCGGATCTCGGTATCCTCCGGAATGATCGCCAGAGCCTGTTCGTACGAAGTGGCGGCCTCAGCAAGCATGCCGCGGGACAGTTGCTGCTCGGCCTGGCCGGTCAGATCGTTGAATGCGCTGCGTTCGGGCGAGGGGCCCCAGAAGTGGGTGAGCACGGTGTTGACGATCAGCAGGGACGCCAGGATGCCGCCCACGATCAGGGCGCTGCGCCGCAGGCTGCGGACCGTCTGTTCGCGCGTGCGGACATCGAGATACCACCACCAGCGCTCTTCAGGGGGGTCATGTCGGGCGCGGGCCGCCGCAAAGCCGCCCTCGTCTGCCAGCAGGCGCATCAAGCGACGCGCCTGGTTGCGCAGCAGGCCGTCGATGGTCACGGCGCGCGCCCGCTCGGGCCGCACGTCGAGACCCTGCTCCTGAGCCCGGGCAAGCGCCTCTTCAACGGCATCGCGCTGGAGGAGCAGTTGCTCGACATCGACCTGCCTGCGCTTGAGGCTCGCCAGGCTGATCTCGAGCTGTCTGAGCATGTCGCGCACGGGCTGTCCGCCGGTGGCAACGCTCGTGGTTTCAAGAGAACCTTTGGGCACAATACCTCCCGCCGCAGAGTCAGCGTGCAGACATTATGGCCGCGCCTGTGGGGTTGTCAACACCGGCGCGGGCGCTTTGTCGGCTGCCCCCCGCGATGCTATAATGGGCCGCGTTGCCCGGCCGCTGCACTTGCGCCCCAGTTTGCAGGAGACATATCGATCGTGGCCCGTTGGCGTGGTTGGTTCCGGCTTGTGGCGCAGTCTCTTGCGCTCATCGGTCTTGCGATGCTGTGCTACGGCTGCATAACGCGTTTGTTACCCACGGTATTCGGGCAGCGGCCGACCGTACACGTGAGCGATCTGCATGCGGGTCCAGGCCTGGCTGTGGAGCGCCGCGTCGTGGTGCTGACGGTCGGCAACCTTTCAGAAGATGCTCTCGCCCTGATGCCTACGCTGCGGGCGCTGCGCTACCAGGGCGCGTACGGAAGCCTGCAGCCCGGTGCGTATGCCGCCACGCAGCCGTCGTGGACGACGCTGGTGAGCGGGGCTGGGCCGGCGATGAATGGCAGCGCCCTGGTGGCGGACTGGCCCGGTCCGTTGCCGGCCGACGACCTTGTGTCGGCGGCGCGTCGCGCGGGGCGGCGCGTTACTGTGTGCGGCTATGGCGCATCGGCGCTGGGCGACGATGCGCACGTGGCGCAGGCCCTTGAGGCGCTGGCCGAGGATCCGCCCGACCTGCTGTGGCTGCAGTTGGCGGATCCGGGCGTGCCGCCGGTCGGTGCCGGCTCGCGAGACGTACTGTTGGGCCCACTGACGCATCTGGACGCGCAGATCAGCGCGCTGCTCGAGGCGATCGATCTCGAGCAAGGTTGTTTGATCGTCGCGTCAGTCACGACGCCCGAAGGATTGGTCGGGGACGACGGCCCCTTTCCGTTGGTGCTGGTGGGCTCGGGCATCTACTCGGGACCGCTGGGTGCGGTAGAGCAAACGGCGTTCGCGCCGACCGTGGCGGCGCTGCTGGGCGTCGCGCCTCCGGCGCTGTGTGAGGGCGATGCCCTGCTGACCGCGCTGACCCTGGATGATGCGCAACGCGCCGCCTGGTTGCTGCTACAGGCGCGCCAGCGCGCGAGCCTGGCGGAAGCGTGGTTGGCTGCTCGGGAGGCGCCCGCGCTGGGCGCGCAAGTGTCCACCGACATCGAGGTCGGCACTGCGTGCCTGCAGGCGGGCAATGTGCCGGGGGCAGGACAACTGGCCCGCTTCGCACTCAACGCGGCGCGCGGCGCGATCGACACAGCGGCCGAGGCCCGATTGGCCAGCGACAGGCTCTATCGCATGCCGCTGGCGCTGCTGCTGGTGCTTCTGCCGCTGCTATGGTGGGCCTCGAGGCGCATCCACCTGCGGTGGTACCTGCTGGCGTGTGCGGCGACCGTGCCGCTGGTCTACTATGGGCTCTACCAGTGGCTTGGCTTTGGCTGTGAACTGCGTGCTCTGGCGGATGTTCGCAGCTATGTGCGCAGCGCCGCGGGGCACATGTCACTGGCGGTCGCCCCCGGAACGCTGCTGGCGCTGACGGGCTGCGGCTCCCGCTTTTGGCTCAGCAAGCAGCGCAGCGTGCGGACGCTGTCGGGAGACCTGCTTGCCTACGGGCTGCAGGTCTGCTACCTGATCTGTTTGCCCGCCGTGGTCTGTTTCGCGGCGCATGGGCCGGCGATCGGGCGGCACGTGCCCAGCGCGCAGGCGCTGTGCGTGCACGTTACCTCGCTGCTGCACGGGCTGTTGGCCGCCATCGGGCTGACAGTGCTGTCCTGGTTGGTGCTGTTGCTGGCGCTTCCAGCCGCGGCGGCCCGACGCCAGGGAACGATAGAGCGACTCAATGTGTTGGAGGTATCCGATGCGCATCGCCGTTACCGGCAGTAAGGGGCAGTTGGGCAGCGCTTTGCAGGTGGCTTTGCAGGGTCACGACCTGCTGCTGATCGACCTGCCCGAAAACGACATCACCCAACTCGCGGCGACGCGCGCGTCGCTGGCAGGCTTTGGCCCCGAGGTGGTCATCCACGCGGCGGCGATGACGAACGTCGATGGCTGCGAGAAGGATCCCCAGGCGGCGTACCGCTTGAACGTGCTCGGCACGCGCAACGTCGCCGTCGCTGCCCTGGAATGCGACGCAGCGATGGTGTACATCAGCACGGACTATGTCTTTGACGGCCGCAAGGCCGAACCCTACTGGGAGTGGGACGACTGCAGCCCGCTCAGCGTGTATGGCCGCACCAAGTGGAACGGCGAGCGGGTCGTGCAGCAGTTGTGTGCGCGCGCGTACATCGTACGCATCGCCTGGCTGTACGGCCAGGGTCCGCGCAACTTCCCGCAGACCGTGCTGCGGCTGGCCGACGAACGCGGCCGCCTGCAGATGGTGACCGACGAAGTGGGTTCGCCCACCTATGCGGCTGACGTGGCCGAAGCGCTCGGCCTGCTGGTGCAGCAGCCGGCGTACGGCATCTATCACCTGCCCAACAGTGGCGTCTGCTCGCGGTACGAGTGGGCCCGGGAGATCCTGGCGCGCACCGGCCGCAGCCACGTTGAGCTGATCGCGACCGAAAAGTACGTGCGCGCGGCGCGCGTGCCCGCCCACGCCGAACTGCGCAACTTTTGTGGGGCAGAGATCGGGATCACCATGCGGCCGTGGCGAGAGGCGCTGAACGCCTACCTGGCCGCAAACGGCCTGCTCGTCTCTTAGGAGCATCACGTGGCACGTGTCTCGATCATCATCCCGAACTGGAACGGCCTGAGGGTGCTGCGGCCTTGCCTGGACGCGCTGCAAATGCAGACGCAGCGAGATCGCGAGGTCATCGTCGTCGACAATGCGTCCAGCGACGACTCGGTGGCGGTGATGCGCGCATCGTACCCGCAGGTGCGGGTGCTGGAGCAGCGCAGTAACCTGGGCTATGCCGGGGGCTGCAACGCCGGCATCCGCGCGGCGCAGGGCGATATCCTGGTACTGCTCAACAACGACACCGAGGCGGAGCCCACCTGGCTCGAGCAACTGGTGGCGGCGTTGGATCGCCACCCCGAGGCGGGCTCGGCGGCCTCGCGAATGATGCTGTACTCTGACCGGGGCAAGGTGCACTCGGCAGGGGATCTGTACCGGCGCAATGGCCTGCCCGACTCGCGCGGCGTCTGGCAGCCCTACGGGCCGCCCTGGGACGAGGAGTGCTACGTCTTTGGCGGCTGTGGCGGGGCCGTCGCTTTCCGGCGTAGCGTGCTGGACGATATCGGCCTGTTTGACGAGCGCTTTTTCATGTATTGCGAGGATGTGGACCTCAACTGGCGCGCCCAACTCGCCGGGTTCAAGTGCATCTATGCGCCGGCGGCGGTGGTATACCATCACCTCTCGGCTACCGGCGGCGGGACGCTGGCCAGCTACTATGTGGGGCGCAACACGCTGTGGGTGATTGCGCGCAACTATCCATCGCGACTGCTGCGGCACAACCTGGGCGGCATCCTGCGCGCACAGGCGCGCATCGCCTGGGAGGCGCTGAGGGCCTGGCGGGGCGCCGCAGCACGCGCGCGTTTGCGCGGTCAACTGGTGGGCGCCCTGACCGTGGTGCGCTGGTGGCCCTATCGGCGGGCGTTACTGCGCCGACGGCGTGCCGACGATGCCGCAATTGCCGCGATCCTGGAGTGAGCGTGACGGACACGCTGCCGCGCGACCAACATCGGCGCGCTGCTGCGAGAACATGGAGCCTATGACAGACGACTTGTTCCTATCGATCGTGGTGCCCTGCTATAACGAGAGCGAGAACTTGAACAGGGGCGTGCTGGCCGAGATGCACGCTTACCTGTCGGGCGCGCGCTTGTCGTACGAGGTGATCATTTCGGATGATGGCAGCACGGATGCCAGCCGCGAGATCATCCAAGAGCAGTTGGCGGACAAGCCGCACTTTCGCCTGTTGAGCAATCCGCACGGTGGCAAGCCCTCGGCGGTGTGGTACGGCATCCAGGCGGCGCGCGGGCAGGTAGTGTTGTTCACCGACATGGATCAGTCGACTCCGATCGACCAGTGGGGTCTGCTGCAGCCCTGGTTTGAGCAGGGCTACGATGTCGTCATCGGCTCACGCGGGATGGTGCGCGATAACTCGCCGCTCTATCGGCGCATCGGGTCGGGGTTATTCGGCGGATTCCGGCGGCTGTTGCTGCTGCACGGCATCCGCGATACGCAGTGCGGTTTCAAGGCGATGCGCGTACCGCTGGCTCGCAAGGTGTTCCCAATGCTGGAGGCCATCCGCAAACCGGCCCACGTAACGGGCTGGAAGGTCACGGCCTTTGACGTTGAACTCCTCTTTCTGGCCGAAAAGCACGGCGGCCGCATCGCAGAGGTGCCGGTTTCGTGGTCTGACCGCGACATAGCGCGGGGTAAGAACAAGAGCTATTGGAGCGAATCCAAAGAGATGGCCGAGCAGGTGCTGCGCGTCAAGCTGAACGACCTGCGCGGGCTGTACGACTGAGATTGACACAGCGGCCCATCGGCTATAGATTGGCTGCAAGGCATTCCTGGCTAGCGAACGAGGGACCATGGACCAAAGCACACGCAGATACCGTGCCTTTGCCCAGGCATGGGCGGACGTCGGGGCGTCGAAGCGACGCCCTGCTGCGTTGTCATGCTCGGCGGTTCCCCGCCGCCAGGCCTGCGCCGTCCGAGACCGCATGGCGGGCGCCCGCTCCGCCTGAAGACTCGCCTGACCTCGCCGCATCTTTGGCAGCCATTCCTTCAGCACAGCAGCGTGACCCTCAGCGTGGGTCACTTGAAAAGGAGCAGCATGAACAAGTACCTGGTGGGCGTTGCCTGGCCCTACGCCAACTCGGCCCTGCATCTGGGTCACCTGGCGGGCGCGTATGTCCCGCCTGACATCTTTGCGCGTTACCAGCGCCTGCGCGGGAACGACGTGCTGATGGTCTCGGGATCGGATACACACGGCACGCCGATCACCGTCAGCGCCGAGCAGCAGGGCATTTCGCCCGAGCAAGTGGTGGCCCGTTACCACACCAGCTTTCTCGAGTCCTTCATGGGGCTGGGCATCGCCTTTGATCTGTTCACCCACACCAACACCGAGAATCACTGGCGCGTGACCACCGACGTTTTTGAGCGCCTGCTGAGCAAAGGCTATATCCATCGCGAAAAGATGCGCGCGCTGTACTGCGAGCACGACCACCGCTTTCTGGCAGATCGCTACGTGGAGGGCCAGTGCCCGTTCTGCGGCTATGAGGATGCGCGCGGCGATCAGTGTGACAAGTGCGGCAAGCCGCTGGACGCGCTCGAACTGGTGGCGCCAGCCTGCAAGTTCTGCGGGCGCGAGCCAGTGGCACGCGAGACGGAGCACTTTTTCCTTGACCTCTCGCAGTTCAACGAGCCCCTCAAGAAGTGGGTGGCTGACAAGACCTACTGGCGCCCGAACGTGCTCAACTTTACCCAGAATCTGCTGAACGAGGGGTTGCGCCCGCGTGCCATCACGCGTGACATCGAGTGGGGCATCCCGGTGCCGATAGAGGGGTACGAGGACAAACGCATTTATGTGTGGTTCGATGCCGTCATCGGATACCTCTCGGCAGCGGTAGAGTGGGCGGCCAACCGCGGCACGCCCGACGCCTGGCGCGAGTACTGGGCCGCCGAGGCAGACTGCCGCGTCTACAACTTTATCGGCAAGGACAACATCTTTTTCCACACGATGATCTGGCCCGCGATGCTGATGGGCTACGGCGGACTCCAGTTGCCGTACGACGTGCCGGCCAACGAGTACCTGACGCTGGAAGGGCGCAAGCTTTCGTCGAGCCGTAACTGGGCGGTGTGGGTGCCGGACTATTTGTCGCGCTATGACCCGGATCCGCTGCGTTACTATCTGACCGAGCACGCGCCCGAGACCTCCGATTCTGATTTCTCGTGGCAAGAGTTCTACGATCGCAACAACAACGAACTGGTGGGCACATGGGGCAACCTGGCGCACCGCATGCTGTCCTTTGCCTTCAAGAACTTTGGTGAGTGCGTGCCCACGCCCGGCGACTTGACGGATGCGGACCAGGCGTTGATCGCCAAGGTTGAGGCGGCCTTTGAGCCGATCGGCAAGCAGATCGACGAGTGCAAGCTGCGGTCCGCGCTGGCGGACACGATGGGACTGGCGCGCGAGGCCAACCGCTACCTCGACGCTGCGGCGCCCTGGCTGGTGATGAAGAGTGATCGCGCGCGCGCCGCTACGGCAACCTATGTGGCCCTGCGCGTCATTGACTCGCTCAAGCTGCTGTTCGCGCCTTTCCTGCCCTTCTCATCGGCCAAGCTGCATCGCGCGCTGGGCTACGAGAGCGACCTGATGGGCCGCCAGCGCATCGTCGAGTTCGCGGAGGAGACTCGTTCGCACACGGCGTTGACCTACGAGTACGATCATGCCGGCGATATCTGGGCGCCCAGCCAGTTGCCGCCCGGCCAGGCCTTGCGCCGTCCCGAGCCGCTGTTCCGCAAGCTCGAGCCCGAGATCGTCGAGCAGGAGCTCGCGCGGCTGGGTAACTAGTGCGCTGGGCGATACCGTGAGTGGAGAGTGATACAGGTGCCAAACCCCGTTGCGCCACAGTCGCAGGCTCGGCCTTATGGCGAACCCGGTCGGCCTGGGGCGGATCGGGGCGAGGCCCTGTTGCGCGTCGTCCTGTTGGCCTATGTCGTGCTCGCTGTGCTGTATGCGCTGGTGACGCCGGCCTGGCAGGCGCCCGACGAGCCGGCGCACTACAACTATGTCGTGCACGTGGCCGAGCAGGGCGGACTGCCCGAGTTGCGGCCGGGCGACTATCCCGCCGAGTACCTCGAACAGATCAAGGCGGCGCGTTTTCCGCCTGATCTGTCTATCGCCCCGATCCGCTACGAGTCGCATCAGCCACCGCTCTATTACCTCGTTGCATCGGTCATCTATGGGTTGGGCGAGGCCCTGTTGCCGCTGGAGGGCTACCTGACGCTGCGCCTGTTCTCCGTCGTGATCGGTGCGCTGGCGCTCATACTGGCGTATCGTCTGGTGAGCGCGCTGTACCCCGATGAACCGGCTGTGGCCGTTGGCGCCGCGGCCTTCTGGGCCACGTTGCCCATGCACCTCAGCATGACGTCGGCGGTCAACAACGATGTGCTGGCCGAGCTACTGGTCACCTTTATCGTGCTCAAGCTCGTCTCCATGCGCGCGGGCGACTGGAGCAACCGCCGGGCAATCGGCCTGGGAGCTGCGCTGGGACTGGCATTGCTGACCAAGTTCCAGAGCTATGCAGCCTTCGGAGTTGCCGCTGCCGCGCTGCTCTATGACGTGTGGACGACGCGCAGGACGCCGGGACGCCTTGCCTGGGGGCGTGCTTTGCAGTACGGCGGGCTGATGCTGGCGACCGCACTCCTTGTGGCCTCGCCCTGGATCGTGCGCAACGTCACCCTTTACGGTCTGCGCGATCCGTTCGGTCTGGTGCGCCACGCTGAGGTGGTGACCGGACAGCCGACCACGGCCGGCTATATCGCGCAACACGGTTGGCTGGGCTGGCTGCGCGCTTACGCGGTCACCACCTTTCACAGCTTCTGGGGGCAGTTCGGCTGGATGGGCGTGCCGCTCCCGACTAACGTGTATGTGGCGCTGGGCGTTCTGAGCGGGCTGAGCGGACTGGGTCTCGTGGCCTATGCGCTGCGCGTTCGGCGCGGCGCTGAGGCGCTGTCAGCAGGCACGCGTCGCGGGCTGGTGCTGTTGGCCGTTTGGGCGGCGATGGCGCTGGCGGGGTATCTGTGGTGGAACACGCAGTACGTCCAGCACCAGGGGCGCTACCTGTTCCCGGCGCTGCCCGCGCTGGCGACAGCCTTTGCGTTGGGGCTGCGCGAGACCGTACGGCAGGGGCGACGCCTGGGGTTGGGGGCGTTGGGTCTGGCGGCAGCGGCGCTCGTGGTCTCCGGGATGCTGCGAGGCGACGTGTACGTTTTCGGCGTGGCACTGCTGGCTGCGGCGGCTGCGCTGGTGCTTGTGGGCCATTGGGTGGAACAGCGCCGCCCCGGTTGGGCGCTGGGTGCCGCGTACGGCGGTCTGGCGCTGTTCGCGGCCGCCTGTCTGTTCATCTATCTTGCGCCTGCCCTGGCGCTGTAGGCCTTAAGGCTGAACAACAGCCAAGACGGGGGATAGCCGATGCAGAACTCGCTCAAGAACCTGGCTGTCGATCTGAACGGACTGCTCGCCTTTGTCACCACGCCGTTTGGCCCGGAGGGGGAGATCGCGCCCCACCTGATGCGCTTGCAGCTCGAACGCCTGCTGCACGCCTATGCGCGCGTTCCGGCGGGGCTGTTCGTGTGCTGTGGGGCGGGCGAGTTGGGTGCGCTCGACCTGTCGGAGTATCGTGCGCTGGTGGCCACGGCCGTCGAGGTCGCGGGTGGCGCAGTGCCGGTGTTCGCGGGCGTAGGCTACGGTACGCGTCTCGCAGAGCAGTTTGCGCGCGCGGCCAGCGCCGCGGGAGCGGATGGGGTGCTGATCTTTCCGCCGTACCTGGCGGAGGGGCCCCAGGAGGGCCTGTTTCGACACTATGGGGCCGTCGCAGCGGCCACCGACGGTGCCGTGATCGTGTACAACCGCGCGCAGGCGCGCTTCGAGCCCGACACGGTGCGGCGCCTCGTTGACGCGCACCGCAACATCATCGGGCTGAAGGACGGCCTGGGCGACATGCGCTTTCTCACAGCCGTGCGCGCTGCGATGGGAGAGGCGTTCCTGTTGGTGAACGGGATGCCGTGCGCGGAGGCTCACGCCCCGGCCTTTCGCGCGGCAGGCATCGCAGCCTATTCGCCCAGCGGCATCGACTTTTTCCCCGAGCTGGCTTGGGCTTACGAAGAGGCGCTCGAGCGCGGCGACGCGATGCGCGTCGAACGGATGCTTGAGCGCTTTTACCGCCCCTACGCCGCCATGCGCGGACTGGTTCCGGGCTACGGCATCGCGCTCTCCAAGGCGGCCCGCGGATTGCGCGGCCTGCCGGCCGGCGGGGTACGTCCGCCGCTTGTAGATCCTTCGCGCGAGCACCTGGCAGGCCTGGCCGATCTGCTGGCACAGGCGGAGGCACTGCTGCAGGAGGACCCGTGTACGACATCCTGATCCGTGGCGGCTGGCTGGTTGACGGCACCGGCAACCCGGTGTACCGCGCGGACGTCGGCATCTCGGGCGGTCGGATCGTTGCGCTCGGCCGACTTGAAGGGGCCGACGCCGCGCAGTGCATTGACGCTACCGGGCTGCTGGTGAGCCCCGGGTTCATCGACTGCCACAGTCACACCGATTGGTCCATCCACGCCAACCCGCTGGCGCAGAGCACCATCCGGCAGGGCGTCACCACCGAGATCGTTGGGAACTGCGGCTACAGCAGCGCGCCGCTGCATGGCGCGTCGCGCGGGACCGTCACGAGCCGGCTTCGTACGCACGTTTACCAGGGTCCTTGCAACTGGACGACCTTTGCCGAATACCTGGACGCCATACGCGCGCTGGGTACCTCCTGCAACCTGGGCTTTCTGGTGGGGCACAATGCCCTGCGCGAGGCGGCGGGCATTGAGGGGGCACAGGGCAGCGCGGCGCAACACGAGCGCTTGGAGGCGCTGACGCGCGAGGCACTGGAAGCGGGCGCGCTGGGTATGTCGACCGGGCTGGAGTTTGAACCCGGACGCCTGGCGCCTACCGAGGAACTGGTGCGGCTGGGGCGCGTGCTGGGCGAGTATGACGCGCTGTACGCCAGCCACATCCGCAACCGCGACGCGCATCTGCAGGCGGCGATCGAAGAGTTTGTGACGATCGTGCGCGCGGGCAACGAAGGCGGCGGTTTCCTGCGCGGCGAGGTGTCGCACCTGAACGTGCGCTACGGCTCTGGCGCGCCTGAAGGCGGGTGGGAGCGCGCGGTTGAGACGGTGCAGCGCGCCCGCGACGAGGGGCTCGATGTG
>DIVQ01000103.1 GCA_002423325.1 Anaerolineales bacterium UBA6128
CCCACTCAGGTCCACGTAGGCCTGCAGCAGATCGACCTGCAACTCGTCGAGCAGCACCGCGGGGCCGGTGAGATAGACGTCCACCGATGGTACTGAGAGCACCGGCTGCAGGCCCTCGGGCACCGAGCGGATCTGCAGCGGCACCTGCACCGTCATGCCGCTCATGATGGCGTCGATGCCCACTGTCACCAGCACATCGGTGCTGCCGTCCTCGGGGGTGACTCCCGGGGGCAGGTCGAGCGGCAGCCGCTTGACCAGCATGCGCGTCTCGCCGGTGACGTCGATGTCGCCCAACGTCGAGACCAGTCCGGACATCTCGGCGATGGTGGCCGGTGGGCCCACAACTGTGATCGTTGCGGGCGCGACCTCCACGCTGCTGACATAGTAGCCGCGCGCCGGTTGGCCGCTGATTGCGCTGCGCACGGCCACCTCGCGGTAGTTCAGTTTCTGCTCGACGTCGACGTTGACGGCCACCGAGGCGGGCGTGAGCCGCACGCCGCGCACCACCTCGCCCTCAGCGTCCAGTGGCTGCGGCTCGAGCTGCAGTTGCAGCGCGTTGCGGCGGTCAGCCAGCGAGAACGAAACCACCACTGACTGTACCTGCTCGACCAGTGAGAAGGGGCCCTCCACAGTGACGAACCGTGGCGCAATGTCTGGCGCGGAGACCACATAACCGGGCGGCACCTTGTCATAGTCCTGCGGGATCGCCGTCACCTCGACGGCCGCCCTGATCGTGCGTTCGAGCTGAACATATATGGTCTCGGGCTGCGTGCTTACGATGGTCACCGTACGGTCGGAACAGGTCACCTTGACGGGGACCGGGTGCGTGCCTTCGGTCAGGTTGCCCCAGTCGGCGGTGACATGAAAACTGCTGCTGGTGAGCGTTTCCCAGCTCGACGCGAAGGCTTTGAGCCTGAGTTTGACATAATCTTGAGGATCGTTGCGCAGCGCCAGCCCGGCCGGCACATTGATGAACTGGATGTTGAGCAACTCGGGATACCAGTCCTCGCGGGGCTTGTCGACCTGATAGATGGCATTGACCCACACGATCACGGCAAGCGCCAGCGACAGCACCGCGGTGCCGATGGCGTCTATCAGCCGATTGCGTGTTGGGCCGCCGGTCTTGGCCACGAGACTGCTCCTATGACTTGGCAGGTTTGGCGCCGCGCGCGCCGTTCTTGCGCGTGCCGGTGCGTCTGTATGCTGCGGGCTCGGGCTGCAACAGGTGCTGTAGCAGGACCAGCAGTGCCTGCTCGTCCAGGTGGCGCACGATGCGCCCGTTGCGCGCGAGCGAGATGATGCCCGTCTCCTCTGAAACGATCACGGCGATCGCGTCGGTCTGTTCGGTGATGCCGACGCCGGCGCGGTGTCGCGTGCCCAGGTGCGTGTCCGACGGAATCGACTCTGCCAGGGGCAGCACGCAGGCGGCGGCGACCAGGCGCTCTCCCCGGACGATGACGGCGCCGTCGTGCAGCGCGGTGTTCGGGAAAAAGATCGTCTGCAGCAACTCGGCGGTCACGCGGCTGTCGATCTCGACGCCCGTGTCCATATAGTCCTGCAGTCCGGTCTCGCGTTCGATCACGATCAGGGCGCCCTGGCGGCGTTCGGCCAGTCGGCGGCAGGCGGTGGCGATCTGGTTGATGACGCTGTCCAGCACATCCTCGCGTCCGGTCAGTCGCGCAAAGCCGCCGGCGCGTCCCAGCCGCTCCAGGCCACGCCGCAGCTCGGGCTGCAGGATGACGGCCACAACTACAGCCAGCGCTTGGGAGCCGTTGCTCAGCAACCAGTTGAACGCCGTCAGTCCGGCGATGCTGCCGATCGAGGCGATCACCAGCGCCAGCAGGATGACGCCACGCAGCAACTGCACCGCCTGGGTGCCGCGCAGCAGCCAGAGCAGTCCATAGATCACACCCGCCACCAGCAGGATGTCCAGCAGGTTGCGCATATCGAGTTTGGAGAGCAACCACAGGACGTTGGCCACAAGGAGACTCCCGGCGCAGCTGGCGCTTGGCGACCCGCGCTCATCCCACAGCCACACTCCAGAGCAGGGCGCTGCAGGTTGGCGGGCGCTCAGCACCCCTGCCCTAATGCGTCATCACGTCCACCAGTATCGCTTTTTGTGCGTGTAGTCGATTCTCGGCCTGGTCAAACAGCCACGAGCGCGGGCCATCGGCCACCTCGTCGGTGATCTCTTCGCCGCGGTGGGCCGGCAGACAGTGCATCACGCGCGCCTGCGGGCCCGCCTGTTCGAGCAGGGTTGGGTTGATCTGATAGGGCGGAAAGATGCCGCGACGCAGCTCGGCCTCGTCCTCCTGGCCCATGCTCGTCCAGGTGTCCGTATAAAGGACGTCCGCGCTAGGTACGGCGTTCCGCGGGTCACGCTCCATGCGGATCTGGGCGCCGGTCTCGGCGGCCATCTGCCGCGCCTCGGTGAGCACGCTCGGCAGCGGGTCGTAGCCCTCCGGCGTGCAGACAGTCAGATGCATGCCGGTCTTGGCGGCGGCGTAGAGCAGCGAATGCGTGACGTTGTTGCCGTCACCCAGGTAGACGAGTCGCACGCCCGCAACCCGTCCCAGCTTTTCGCGGATGGTCAACAGGTCGGCCATTGCCTGGCAGGGATGGCAAAAGTCGGACAGTCCGTTGATCACCGGCACGCTGGCCCAGCGCGCCAGGGTGACGATGTCGTCGTGCGAGTAGACGCGCGCCATGATCGCGTCGACGTAACGGCTGAGTACACGGGCCACGTCGGGCACCGATTCGCGCACGCCGAGCTTGATCTCGTCGGGCGCGATATAGAGCGCACGGCCGCCCAGCTGCTGCATCCCGCGCTCGAACGAGACGCGCGTGCGCAGCGACGGCTTTTGAAAGACCATCGCGAGCGCCCTGCCTGCCAGCAGGTTGCCGTCGCCCTGGCTCCCGTGCGCGCGCTTGAGCGCCAGCGACGCGTCAATCAGGCGGTTAACCTCGGTGGGGGTGAGAGGCGCAAGGCTCAGGAAATCGCGTTTCATCTGCGATGCGTGTCCTTTCTCACAGTCTGAGGGGCCTGCGCAACTGGCGCAGTGGCCCAGATCAGGTCATAGTGAAATTGCCAGCAATCGGTGCGCGGCTCAAGCCCGCGCGCGCGCAGGCGCCGCTCCAGGTTGCCGCGGCCGGCGATGCGTCCCGGGAAGAACCAGGCATCGGGACCGACGCGGTTCGAGAGTAACAACACCCCACCCGGCTTGACGACGCGCAGGAATTCATCGAGCACGCCCTCAGGGCGCGGCATGAACTCGAGCGCCTCCAGGCAGGTGACGGCGTCGACTGATGCAGCACCCAGGCTCAGCGCGTGCGCGTCGCCGCGCAGCAACCCCGCGCGATCATAGCCGGCCAGCGCCTCGTGCGCCTCCGCCAGCATACGTTCGGACGCTTCCACGCCCAGCACCAGCCCGGCAAAGTCGGGCTGCCGCACCATCGCGAGGGGCAGGCGCCCGGTGCCGGTGGCCACGTCCAAGATCACCGGCTCGTCTACCTGCGCGAGCGCTCGGCTGAGCGGCAAGCCCAGATAGGCCAACTCGTTGACGTACAGTATGTTCTTGACCTTGTCATACCGTCGCGCGTACCAGTCGTACAGCAACACGACGACGCGCGAACCGAGATAGGTGCCCTCGGTCAGGATAAAAAGCCAGTAGAATAGCCCAGACGCCACGAGCGCCACGATGATCCAGAGCCACGTCATCGCGTCAGCCCCAGTAGCGGCCGGCCAACGCCAGCAGCAGTGCGCTCGCGAGCCAAGGCGCTTGGAGCGCAATCGGCTGCGCTGCGGGTCGACGGCCCAGCGCCAGCTCGGCGCCAAGGGCCGCGAGGGCTACGCCTGTCGCGGCAATGGCCTGCCGGTTGATCAATAACAGCGTGACCGCCGCGGCATAGGCCGCGCGCGCCAGCCAGGATGCTGCGCGATTGTGTCGCAGCATTCCCGGTAGCGCCCAGACCCACAGGCCCGCGCACAGCGCCGGAAGCCAGGCCCAACGCTGCCAGGGGGCCACGATGACGCGCACCATCAACCAGGCTGCCGCCGCCTGCAGTCCGCGTCCCAGGTCGCCGCAGGCGAGCGGGTCGCGCGTCAGCAGCGCGCCCAGGGCGATACCCACCAGCGCGATCGCGGCGACGAGCAAGGGCCAGGGCCCCAGCAGGGTGGTCACCACCAGCGCCAGCAAGGCCGCCCCCACCGCCAGGCCCGCGGCGAGCGTCCAATCGCGGTCGGACGCGTGGCGGGCCACCCAAACGCGCAGCCGCCGCCCGCGCGACCCGGGCTCAGCGTAGGGCAACACCCAGCCGCAACCTTGGACGTCGCTGGTCTCTTGAAACGGCGTGACCTCGTGCGCCTTGAGGGCTGCGAGCTGCGCCCAGACGCTGCCGAGCGCGATATCGGCCACCAGCCAGGCGGCCATGGAATAGAGTGCCTGCAGCCCGCTCAGTGCGGCGGCGCCGCCAGCCAGCAGCCCGCACACGGCGGCCCAGGCGACCGGCAGCGACAGGGCGCTGTTCGCGCCCGCTCGGATCATCCGAGTGGGCGCGCAGGCTTGCTCGTTCACGCGTTTCTCCTTACTTCAGTTCAGGATTATAGCACAAGCAGGAAATAGACCGCAACCGAGAGGGATGCTGCGGACGGCGTGCGGCTGCCGGCGTGTCCTATCATCTAAAATCTTACCGTAGCATGATGGTCCTCCAATTGATAATCTTACCGGGAGGAACCATGGCCACGGAGAAGATGAACACTGACGAGGTCTACAAGTACATGCGAATGGTTCGCCAGCGTTACCATGGGGCCGACCGCAGGACTAAGAGCCGTCTGCTGGACGAGGCCTGTGCCATCACGG
>DIVQ01000081.1 GCA_002423325.1 Anaerolineales bacterium UBA6128
CCCGGCGAGCGCCCCAACGCCGCTACGGCCGCCGCCGCCAGGTAGATGAAGAGGGGCTCGCGGCCGTTGTTGGCCTCAAAAAAAAGCGGCCAGCGCCCGGCCAGCACCTGCAGCGCGTCCAAGCCGTTGAACGCCTCGTCGTGGTAGAGGCCGGGGGGCAAGCGATCGAGGGCCAGGAAGCGGAACAGGGCGGCCAGTCCGGTGATCCCCAGTACGAGCAACCATTCACAACGCGGGTCTCGCCAGATGCGCTTCAAAGCCGGTTTCCCACCCAATGGATGCTCGCGATTATACCGTAAGGGGGCGGTATGTCAACTGACCGCCGCCGTAGCGCGCCCGACAGCGTCGCGCCAGAGCCTGGCGCCACCAGGGCATGGCGCCACNNTGGCGCCACCAGGGCATGGCGCCACCAGGGCATGGCGCCACCCCGTTATTGTGAAGAGGTCGGTGTGATGCTATACTTGCGCATACGGAGTACCGGATGAGCCCAATTGACGCGGACCGTGCCCTGGCCAAAGAGAACTATGCGGATGCGCGCAAGGCCGCTGACCGGCGGCGCTTCTGGTCGCGCCTGCTCGGGCGCGACAACGCCCTCGTGCCCTTCGAGGAGGTCGAGCGCACCCTAGGCGCCCTCAACCGGACCTACCGTGGCGTGCAGGCTGTGCCGCTGGACAAGATCATCGGCAGCCTGGAGCGCAGCGATGACTTTGACCGCAAGTTCATGCCCACGCAAGGGCATTCGGCCAACAAGTGGATGAGTGTCGACTCGGCCTACATCCAGGGCGTGACCTTGCCGCCCATCGTGCTCTACAAGGTAGGCGACGCCTACTTTGTCGTCGATGGCCACCACCGCATTTCGGCCGGGCGCACCCAGGGCCTCACCTTTATCGACGCCGAGGTCACTGAGGTCAAGAGCCGCGTGCCCGTCACCGCTGACCTGAAACTGGAGGACCTCGACCTGCTCGGCGCCTACCGCGAGTTCCTCGAGGCGACGCACCTCGACCAACTACGGCCCGACCAGAGCCTGCGTCTGACCATGCCCGGCGACTATGCCAGGTTGCTGGAGCACATTCGCGTCCACCGCTATTTCGTGCAGATCAGCGAGTCGCGCGAGATGAGCGACGATGAAGCCGTGACGCACTGGTTCGACCAGGTCTATCGCCCGGTGGCCGACGTCATTGCCGAGTACGACCTGCTGCGCGACTTTCCAGGGCGCACCGTCGCCGACCTGTACCTGTGGATCGTGGAGCACGCCTATTATGTCTCAGAACGGATCGGCTGGGACGTCTCGTTCGCTCAAGTGGCGCGCGACTTTGCGCGGCGCTACAGCCGACAGCCCCGCCGGGTCTGGCAGCGGATCAAGCATTGGTTTCTGGAGAACGTCATCCCCGAGCCACTGGAGCCGGGCGGACGCCCGGGCATCTGGCGGCAGGAGCGTGTGCAGCCCAGGGAGGGCGACACGCTCTTCCGTAACATCTTGGTGACGCTGACGGGCGCCGAGACGGGTTGGAAGGCGCTCTCGCAGGCGGCCGAATTCGCCCGGCGCGAGCACGGCACGCTCCACGGCCTGCACATCCTGCGTGAGGACATCCCCGAGGCCCGCGCACAAGGCCAGGCGCTGCTGGACGACTTTGCGCGGCGCTGCCAGGAATGGGGCCTGCCCCACACCACCAGCCTGGCCACGGGCGATGTGGTCAACACGATCGTGGGCTATGCCCACTGGGCCGACCTGGTGGTCATCAATCAGCGCATGGAGCACGGGCAGTGGGCCGAACGCCCCCTCGGCACCATCTTTCAGATGGTTGCCACTCAATCGGCGCGACCGTTGCTGGCGCTGCCGGGCGCCGACGTGCGGCCCATCCGGCGCGCGGTGCTGGCCTACGACGACAGCCCCAAAGCGCGAGAGGCGCTGTATGTCTTTCGCCGCCTGTTGACCAACTGGCCCATCGACGGCGTGTTGCTGACCGTCGAAAGCGCCGGCGCGTCGCGCAAGACCAACGAGCAGGCCTGCGACTATGTGGATGAGGGCGAACGCGCGGCGTTCGCCACACGCCACGAGCAGGGCGAGGTAGTCGAGACTCTGCTGCGCGTCATGCGCGAGGAACAGGCCGACCTGCTGGTGATGGGCGGCTATTCGGTGCGCGCGCCGCTGGTCAAGGCGGTGGTGGGCAGCACGGTTGATCAGGTGCTCCGCAAGGCCTGGTTCCCGATGTTGATCTGTCAGTGAGGCGACACACGATGTCTGTTGGGAGCACACCCGAGGCGTCCACGGGCGCGACACACGGCGCATTGGCTGCACGTGTAACCCGGCTGTTGGCCTGCGCCCTGCTGCTGCTGACGCCGCTGCGCGTGGTCGCGCAGACGCCCGAGCTCAACACGCCCGATTATGGGGCGCCCGCGGGCTGGGCCCTGCCTTGGGCTTGCGACACCGGCTACCGCGTGACCTGGGAGCCAGCCGATCACTGGGCCAACGGCAAAGCCACCGGCATCGCCTATGATCTCGGGATGCCCGAGGGCACCCCTGTCTACGCCCCGACGGACGGCGTCGCCCGCTTTACTGAGGACACGCGCCCCTACGAAACCAACCTGGGCAACTATGTCGAGCTCGAGACCGCCGGGGGCTGGGTCATCCGAATGGCGCACCTGCGCGACCGGCAGATTGGCGAGCGCGAGGTGACGACCGGCGAGTTGCTCGGCTATGCCGGCCGATCGGGCGTGACCCTGTCGCACCTGCACCTGGAGTTGCTGCTGCGCGACGGCTCCCGGTTGGTGCGTCCCGAGAGCGCGTTGCTCAGTGCACTGTTCGGCCTGCCCAGCAGCGCGTTCGTCGAGGACGCCTTTATCGTCAACGACTCGTGCCCGCCCCGGCTGGCGCTCGACGCGCCGATGCGCACGGCCAGCCGCAGCATCGCGCTGGGAGATACGGCGGAGATCGCGCTCACCCTCCGCAACGACAGCGTCGTGGCCTGCCCGCTGGACAGCGTGCAACTGGTGCTGAGCGGGCCGCTCGGCGAGACGCTGGTGGCCGAACGGACGTCCGCGGGCGAGGTTGCGGCCAAGTCGACACTCGAGGTCAGTGTACCGGTCCTGCTGAACGCGTCCGGCCCGTGGCGCGTAGACAGCGTCATCTGCAGCACGCCGCAGGCCATCTTCAGGCTGGACGCAGCGCTCGATCTACTGGTGCGGCCGGCGGCGCTGCGCGTGGGCGGGCTCACGCTGCCGTCAACCGTGCAGACTGGCGCGCGCATCAGCCTGCGCGTGGCCATCGTCAATACCAGCACCAGCGACCATTGGGTGGACGCGCTGGTGGTCGATGGGCAGCAGCCCGATGGCGTGCCGTGGCGCGCCACCACCGACGCGCCGCAGCGGCTGCCCGCGCGCACAACCACCTGGGTGACGCTGAACTGCAACGCCATTCCGCAGCGCGTGGGCGACTGGCAAGCCACCCGTCTGGGCTATGTGCAGGATGCACGTGCCTTTTACGTTGCGCCGCTGCAGCAGCGCTTTCAGGTGCAGGGGCCCGAGCTGCGGATCACCCATATGGCAGTGTACCGCAGCGGGCAGCGTCTGAATGTGATGCTGCGCCTCACCAACGTCGGCACGCGCCCCATCACGCCCGACACGCTGGAACTGTGGGGCTGGCTGAACGGTGGCGACACCTTCTTGACACTCGAAAGGGCCGCACCGGCACCGCTGGCTCCTCAGGCCTCCACACTGGTGCAGTTGACGACGAGGCTGAACGAGGGCGCGGTTATCCAGTTCGTGGAGGGTGGCTACTGGCTGGCCGGGACCTACTTCCGCATGGGACTGCCTGCATGACTCGCCCCTGCCAAGCGTGCGACCCTGACCCAACCTTGCGCGACCCACAGGCGTGTTGGATATGACCAACCTCGAGTGGCCGGCTCCGTCCGGCCCGCGAACAAACCCACGTATTCACCCACACGCCGGCCAGTGGCTGGTGTTGCTGCGCCCCCTCGGTCTCGCATTGGCGCTGGCGGGCGCGGGCTATGCCCAGTCGCTGGCCGATGCGCGCCAGCAGACGGGCCGCGCGCTGGCCTTCTACCTTGTTGCGGCCCTGCTGTTCGCTCTCTGCACCTGGCAACGACCCTCCGATGAACGCCCGTCACGGGCGTCGTCCACACCCGTGGTCCACTGGAAATGGCTGGCTTGCGTGCTGCTGTTCGCCGCACTGGCCTACGCCAGCCTGGGCGGCAACCAACTGACGCTGCAGGGCGCACTGCCCTGGGTGCTGGCCGTCGTGTTGTGTTTCCCCGCCCTGCCCGCGCCGCCAACCAGCGACCGCACCCCCGCCACGCGCAGCAAACCCGCTGCGCACGCTTGGCACATGTCCTGGCAGACCCTCGCACTGCTCGGCGCCATGTTGGTGGGCGCCTGGCTGCGGCTCTACCACCTGCAGACGCTGCCCGCCGACCTCGGCTGGGATCTGCCCTACAACTATTATGACGTACAGCGCATATTGGACGGCGAGAGGCTGATCTTTTTCCCGGCCAACATGGGCCGCGAGGGGCTGTTCTTTTACCTGGCAGCGGGCGTGGCGCGGCTCGGCAGCCTCAGCCCCTACAGCATCCGCATCACCTCGGCGCTGGTGGGCGTCGCCGCCATTCCGGCGATCTACCTGCTGGCCCGCGAGTGCCTGGATCGCGAGGCCGGGCTGTACGCCGCCTGGTTGCTGGCGCTCAACAAGTGGCACCTGGTGCTGAGCCGCTCGGGATACCGCGTCAGCCTGATGCCGCTGCTGAGCATCCTTGCGCTCTACGGACTCGCGCGCGGACTGCGGCGTGGCAGCGCCCGCGACTGGCTCTGGTGCGGCCTGTTCACCGGACTGGGGCTCTGGAGCTACAAGGCCTTTGTGTTCATGTTGCCGCTGGTACTGGCGTGTGTGCTACTGTACGCACTGTTCGGCCTGGGGCGGCGCGGTGCACCCGCGCCCGGCGCGTCCGAACCCGAGTCTGATACGCACTGGACCCCCGGCCCGCGCGCCCTGCTGAGGGGCTGCGCCATCTGGCTGTTGGTCACAGCGATCACCTGCGTGCCGCTGGTGCGCTACGCCATCGACGAGCCCGGGACCTACCTGACGCGCGAACTCCTCGCCCAGGAGATCGTGGCCGAGTCGGCCGAGGGAGCCTCGCGCTGGGCGTTGCTCGGCGAGAACGCCGTCACCAGCCTGCTGATGTTCAACTATGTCGGCGACGGCAACTCGCGCTTTGGCGTGCCCTTCCAGCGCCACATGGGCTATATGAGTGGCATCCTGCTGGTGTTCGGGCTGGCCGTGGCGCTGGCAAGTCCTCGGCGGCGTGGCCATGCGCTGCTCGGGGTCGCCCTGCTGGGCCTGCTCGTCCCGATGACGGTGACGATGGTCGCGCACGAAACGCCCAACTGCTTCCGTTCATCGGGCACCATTGGGCCGGCGGTAGCGCTGGGCGCGCTCGCCCTGCGCCGCATCCGTTCCCTGCTCACGCAGGCGCTCGCGCCTCTGCGCGGGCAGCGTCTGCGGCTGGCGCTGCAGGCTGAAGGCGCACGCTCTCGAACCGTCGGCCTGCCAGTGGGGACCAGCCTCGCGCTGCTCATACCGCTTGTGATCGGGTTGTTTGTGCTGGCCGAGTGGCGCGAGACTGAGCGTTTCTACTTTCACGACTTTCGGCAGTATGCGCCCGACCAGGCCAACTATTCCACAGCGCTCGAGATCAGCAAGGCCGTCGGCGCCTATGCGGAGGGGCCAGTCTACGCCAAAGTATGGCCTCACTGGTACGACGGGCGCGCCCTGGCCGTGCACCTCAGCGCTGCCGGTCGCCCAACACCGGTAGAGATCGTCACGTTGCAGGCCGATCAGCCGCCCCTGACGGACGTGTACGGCAGCGCGCTGTTCGTGCTGCACCCCGACGACATTGACGCCCTGCGCGTGCTGGAGGGCGCCTTTGCGCGCGTCGCCCCGGTCGCGCAGCACTACCCCGACGGTCGCGCGGCCTTCGTCCTCGTCTACGTCCAGCGCTAGGGGCCTACACAACGAGCGCGGGGGTACTCGCCATTGAGCACCCCGCGCTGTCGAATGGATCCCGTATGGGAGATTCAGATCACACAGGTGCCAGCGTGCCCGCAAAGATCTGCCAGGCCAGCAGGGTCTTGGCGACCAGGCTCAGCACGATAAACATGCGCTCGCCAAAGAGATAGTCCTTCCAGGGCCCCACCTTTTTGTACTGCAGGAACATGTTGACCGCAAAGCTGTTGAAACAGACGAACAGCGACACCAAAATATAGTACACAAAGGTCGGCGGCTTGGCGTCGCCCGAGGCCGAGCCGAACAGGTACAGCGCCATAGCCACCCACGGCACGGCGCCGGCGATGCAGCCATAGATGAACGACGTCCAGTCGGTGCGCTCGGTGGTCTGGTTGTGCAGCTCCATCATGTGCCCGAAAAAGTTCATCGTGGCGTTGAGCGTAAAGATCAGCACCAGACTGGGCACGTCCCACATGCCCACGAGCATGGCGATCAGCACGATCATCACCGACGAACTGAGCGCGTATTCCCAGAAGCGCAGCGGGTTGTTGTGGCGCTTGAGGTTGCGCACGTACCATCTATAGCCGAACGTGGAGAGAATAAAGTGGGCGGTCGCCGAGAGCAGCAGGAACACCGCCACGGCCGGGCCAAAGCGCAGGCTGCCCACTTGCTGCGGATTTGGAACCAGCGCCATCTTGGCGCGATCGAACGTCAGGTACGAGGTCCAGAACGGGTAGCCCCTGTCGTTGCTCAGCACGATCATCAGAATGCCCTGCAGCAGATGCAGGAAGCCCATCACGGCGTTAAAGCGCCGCAGCCCCTGAAAGGTTGCGTCAGAGGCGTTCACTTCGCGGTAGGTCACTACTTTGCTCATATCCCCTCCCTCCTCATCTATCGACAGAAGATCACAACCGAGGGTTATTGTAGCGCCTGCCCGCAGCGCTTCAAGCGACAAAAGTCGCAATCGGGGCGCGGATTGGAACAGAGAGAAACCGGGTTTCCCAAAGAAACCCGGTTTCTCATGACGCTCCCGCCATCGCTCTAGTCCTGCTGAAAGGTGACCCCCGTCAGCGCAGGCCGCGTGCCTTTATACTCGGTCACAAACCGAACATGGTCTTGTCGAGACGCAAAGTGAGATAGCACGCCACATGTCTTTGGGAGGGTCCCGACACGCAATCCGGCGTAGTCGCGATAACTGGAATACATCCAGTCCTCTGGCTCCCGTACCAGGCCAGCCCAGACGGGGTTCAGGTGGACGTACGCTGTGAGCTGCAAGAGCTGGTTGTCTTCCACGACGCGTTTCGCGGCGAACGGCCCCTGGAATAGTGGTCCAACACGGTTCTGCTCTCTGTTTATGGCCTTGGTGTATGAGACAACTAGAGGCTGCATCACCTCTGTTCCCAAGGCACTGGTATGTGACAGCAGAATCAGGTGGTAGTGATTGGGCATTAGACAGTAGGCGACCACATCCGACAGATCGGGTCGACAGTATTTACGAACGCGCTGTAGAAAAAAGAGCCAGTTGGCATCAGTGTAAAAGATGCGGTGGCGCATCACACCTCGATTGTAGATGTGGTAGAAGCAGCCCGACTCAAAGGCTTGCTTTCGCATCACACGCTGCTCCGTCAAGTTCTGCTACACAGCCGACCTAGACCCGATAGTCATTCGGAGCAGCCTTACTGCCGCCCCTCGGTGGCCTGCATGATCTCCCACGCGAGCGTGTCCTGCACTTTGAGCGTCATGCCGCCGTCCAGCACTAGCGTGTTGCCGGTGATGTAACCGGCGTCATCCGAGGCCAGAAACAGCGCCGCCCGGGCGATCTCGATCGCGTAGGCCGGCCTGCCCAGCAGCGGATACAGCCTGGCCTCGATGGCACGCTGCTCCGGGTGAGCCTCGAGTGCGGCCGAGTACTGCTCCTCGTTTTCCGGCAGGATGGTGCCGCCCGGGCAGATGGCGTTGACGCGGATGTTGTGCGCGCCGTACTCCACCGCCATCTGGCGCGTCAGGTGCAACAGCCCCGCCTTGACGGTCGAATAGGGCGCGTTGTGCGTGCGCGCCAGCAGACCATGGATCGAAGAGATGTTGATGATCGAGCCCCCGCCCGCCTTGATCATCTCGGGGATAGCGTACTTGCACGCCAGAAAGGTGGCCGTCAGCGACACGTCCAGGGCATGCTGCCAGTCCTCCAGGCTCAACTCGGTGACCGAGTCGCTCTTGCCCGACCAGGCATTGTTCATCAGGATGTCGAGCCGGCCCCACGTGTCGACGGCAAAGCGCACCAGCGCCTGCAGGTCGTCCGGCTCGGTCACGTCGTTCTTGAGGAACAGCGCCTCGCCGCCGGCAGCGCGAATGTCGGCGGCCACCTGCTCCCCGCGCTCCTCCCGCCGACCGCTGACCAGCACGCACGCGCCCTCCTGTGCAAAGACCTCCGCCGTCCTGCGCCCAATGCCCGAGGTCGACCCCGTGATGATCGCCACCTTGCCCGCCAGACGTCCTGCCATCGCGCACCTCCTAGAGATTGTGGTTGCGCTCCAAGTATAGCGACTGGGTCGCGACTGTCCATTCGTCAGAGGCGCGGCATCTGCGTCCAGCCCGCTGACCGCACGGTTACTGAACACTTTCTTCATAATATGCTCATAATTGCGTGCTACCGTTGCTGTCAGGGGTCGCTCAGTCGGCGGAGGCGTAAGCTTTGCCAAGCCGATGACGGAGCGACGCAAGTTCAGTTCTGTTGCCAGGCTGCGCCTCGGCAGCGCCTCATATGGAGTTGAACCGATGGCTGACACAATTCTGGTGGTGGATGACGAAGAGCGCCTGCGTTCGCTGCTGCGCGCCTATCTGACGCAGGAGGGCTACCACGTCCTCACGGCCGGCGACGGCCTGGAGGCGTTGCACCTCGCGCGCCAGCAGAAGCCCGACCTCATCATCCTGGACATCATGATGCCCGGCATGGACGGCCTCGAGTTCCTCAAGCAATACCGCGCGCGCGATCAGGGAGCTCCGGTGATCGTGCTGACGGCCCGCGTGGATGAGGCCGACATGGTGCTGGGGCTGGAGTTGGGCGCCGATGACTATGTCACCAAGCCCTTCAGCCCGCGCGTGTTGGTGGCGCGCGTGCGCGCGGCCCTGCGACGCGCCGGCCTGCAGGCTCCGGCCGCCGTCGTGCTTCGCGCCGCCGATGTATTGGTGGACCGCGACGCCCACCGCGTGACGGTGGCCGGGCGGCCCGTGGAGCTGACCCCCTCCGAGTTCGACCTGCTCTCGGCCCTGATGAGCGCCCCCGGGCGCGTCCATACGCGCTCAGAGCTGCTGGAGCAGGTGCAGGGCGTGGCCTACGAGGGCTACGAGCGCACCATCGACGTGCACATCCGCAACCTCCGTTGTAAGATCGAGCAGGACTCGCGCCACCCGCGCTATATCGAGACCGTCTATGGCGTGGGTTATCGCTTTGTAGGGTGATACACATGCACTCGCTGGCGTACAAAATGACGCTCGCCTTCCTGCTCGTCGGGCTGGTGGGGGTGGGGCTGGCGGCCGTGCTCATAGCCGCGAACACCACGCGCGAGTTCCACAGCTTTGTCGACGCCCAGGCGCGCGCCGACATGGTAGCGCGCTGGACACAGTACTATGTGCTGCGCGGCAGTTGGGAGGGCACCGGCGAGGCCCTGCCGTTTATCATGCCGGATGCGGAGCCACCCAGCGCTGAGCGCACGCTCGACCGGCGTCCGTCGCCCTACCCGCGCCAGGCGCCGGTCTACCCGCTGGTCGTGGACGCCGAAGGACTGGCCGTCTTTGCGGCGGCGGGCTTCGCCGCCGGCCAGCCGGTGCCCGAGACCATCACGCGCGATGGCCTGCCGATTGCGGCGAATGGCGAGACCGTCGGCACGCTGGTGATGTTCGATCAGCCGTGGCCCGAGGCCGTGCCGCGCACCAGCTTTTTAACGCGCTTTTGGCGCGTGCTCTACTGGGGCGCGGCGGGCGCGGTGCTGCTGGCCCTGGCCCTTGGCGTGCTTTTCTCGCGGCGGCTGACCCGTTCGCTGCGCGAACTGACTGTCGCCGCCGAGTCGATGGCCAGCGGCGAACTGCAGCACAGCATTCCCGTGCGCTCGAACGACGAGGTGGGCGAGCTGACGTGCGCCTTTAACCACATGAGCGCCGACTTGACGCGCGCCCAGCAGTTGCGGCGCCAGATGACCGCCGACGTGGCCCACGAGCTGCGCACCCCGCTGAGCCTGGTGCTGGGTCACGCTGAGGCGCTGCGCGACGGCGTCATCCCGCCTTCCGAGGAGACCTTTGGCATCATCCACGACGAGGCCCAGCGGCTGGCGCGCCTCGTGGCCGACCTGCGCACCCTCTCGCTCTCAGACGCCGGAGAGCTGCCGCTCGACCGCCAGCCGGTCTCAGCCGGCGACCTGCTGGCGCAGACCGCCGCCGCGTTTGCCGCGCCCGCCCGTGAGCAGCGCGTCACGCTGCGTACCAAAGCCGACGCCAACCTGCCCGAAGTGCTGGCCGACGCCGACCGCATCGCCCAGGTGCTGGCCAATCTGGTGAGCAACGCCCTGCGCTACTCGCCGTCGGGAGCCGAGATCGTGTTGAGCGCCTCGTGTCGGGGCGATGCGGTGCGCTTTGCAGTGGACGACAACGGACCGGGCATCGCGCCCGAGGATCTGCCCTACGTGTTCGAGCGCTTCTATCGCTCCGACAAGTCGCGCTCGCGCGAGCGCGACAGCACGGGGCTGGGCCTGGCCATCGCGCGTTCGATCATCGAGGGGCACGGCGGCCGTCTGGACGTCCAGAGTACGCCCGGGCATGGCGCCACTTTTGGTTTCTCCCTGCCGATCGCGCCCATCTCCATCTGATCCCCAAGTGTCCCTTACACAATCCACACATCCTGCCGCTAGAATGAGGGCGTGAGGTTTGATACGTCATCAACCCGCACGCCATACTTTTCGAAGGAGGTACTCTGATGAACAAGCATCTACGCAAACTGGGTCTGGCCGTGGCTGTGACCGCGGTGATGGGACTGGCTGGCGGCAGCCTCGTTCTGGCGCAGGCGCCAGACGCCGTCCCGCAAACCGAGTCGGTAGCCCCCGGCTCGATGTGGGGTCGAATGAAGGGTGCGTTCGAACGCGCCTGGGGCCGCGGTCTGGGCTCGGACGTCCAGCGCGAAACCATCGCCGAGGCGTTGGGCCTGACGGTGGAAGAGCTCGAGGCCGAGCTGGAATCCGGCAAGAGCCTGGCCGACCTGGCCGAGGAAAAGGGCGTTGATCTCCAGGCGATCTACGACGCCGCCGCAGCTGCGCGAACCGCCTCGCAACGGCAGAACCTCGAAGATCAGGTGGCCAGCGGCGACCTGACACAGGACAAGGCCGACTGGCTGATCGAGGGCCAGGAGCAGGGCTTCTCTCCCAACGTGTTGGGACGCGTGGGCGCCAGGGGCAGCTCGACCGAGGACACGCGCGAGACCCTGGCCGAGATTCTGGGCCTGACCGCTGACGAACTCAAGCTGCAGGCCTGGGGCGGGCGCAATATCGAGGACCTGGCCGAGCGCGCCGGCGTGACCGTGGAAGAGGTCGAGGCCGCGCTTGAGACCGCGCGCGACGCGGCGCTGCGCACGCGCATCGCAGACGCGGTGGCCGCGGGCGAGATGACGCAGGCCGAGGCTGACTGGCTGATCGAGGGGCTCGACAACGGCTATATCGGCGAAGGGGCCGCCTATGGCATGGGCGCTGAGCGTGGCGCTCGCCCCGAGCGCGGCATCGGCGCCGCGACCGGCCCTGCTGAGCGAGATGGCGCCACGGGGCGCGGCAGTCGCGGTCGGGGTGGCATGGGCATGTCGGGCACGCGCGGTGGCACCGGCGACTGCTTGAGCGACACCGTCACGAGCGACGGCATCGCCTAGGATCGGCGCCGCTCCGCAAGAGCGGCAGAGATACCGGTTGACGCCGTACGACAAGGCGCCGCGGAGCACTCCGCGGCGCCTTGTCAGCTATTCGGTGTACGTCGGGCGCTCAATGCAGGGGGCGTTTGCTGGGGACGCCCACGCGCCGCGGGTAGGCCTCCGGTGTGCCGGCCAGCTTGTCCACCACCACCAGGTGATGATCGCGCCAGACGCCGGGCAGCGCCACCGGCTTGACGCAGGCCTCAGAGCCGCCCAATAAGCGGATCGCGCGCGTGGCCTGCTGCGCCTCGAGCGCCGCGCTCTCGCCCTTTTGCGCGATCATACGGCCGCCCAGCCTGCACAGCGGCAGGCAGTACTCTGCCAGCACAGACAGGTGCGCCACCGCGCGCGCCAGCACCAGGTCGTACTTTTCGCGGTGCTCGGGCTGGCGGCCCACATTCTCCACGCGCGCGCTCAACACCTCCACGTCCGCCAGCGCCAGCGTCTTGACCATGTGCTCCAGAAAGGCAGCCTTTTTGCCGGTGGCCTCGATCAGCGTCAACCGCACTTCGGGCAACATGATCTTGAGCGGCAACCCGGGAAAGCCCGCGCCGCTGCCCACGTCGACCACCCGTAGCGCGCCCGTGGGATGCTGCAGCGGCATCGTATCGGGAATGGTGGGCGCCGCGCGCTTTTGCGGCAATGCCAGCAGGCAGGTGAGCGAATCCAAAAAGTGCTTTTGCTGCACCTCAGCATAGCCGGAAACGGCCGTCAGATTCAGCCGCTGGTTCCAGTCTTCCAGCTCGCGATAGTAGCGCTCAAACTGGGCCAGGTGCCGAGAGTCCAGCACCAGCCCCAGTTCTTTGGCGCCTTCGCGCAACAACTCCATCGCCACGCTCACCGCACTCCCACCGACCTCTTTCGCACGCGCCACATTCTGCCCTGTCGGCAGGCTACGCCTCGGGAAAGATCTTGTCCGGGTTCATGATCCCCTTGGGGTCAATCAATCCCTTGATGGCCTGCATCAGATCGAGGCTGGCGCCGTGCTCCTTGGCCATAAAGTGGCGCTTGCCCAGCCCGATGCCATGCTCGCCCGCAATCGTGCCACCCACCGCCAGCGCGCGATCCACGATCGCATCCAATACGCGCATGCCCTTGGCAAACTCGTACGGGTCGTCAGGGGGCACCACCATATCAGTATGCAGGTTGCCGTCGCCGGCGTGCCCAAAGACGTACAACGCCAGACCCTCGCGCTCCGAGAGTTCGTGGGTGAACGCCACCATCTCGGCAAACTGCGAGATCGGCACGCACACATCGCCCGAGATCTGGCGCCAGCCAGCGTGTGAGAACTTGATCGTGTCGTGCGCCACCTGGCGCGCCTTCCAGACCTTTTCACGCTCCTCGGTGGTCATGCCCACCTGGAAGCCAAGGCAGTGGTTATCCTCGCAGATCTCTTTGAGATAGTCCATCTGCTCCTCGATCGCGCACTCGCTGCCGCTAAACTCGACGAACACCAGGGGCCTTTCGGGCAGCTGCAGGCCATGCTGCTGATTGGTGAGCTGCACAAGCGCGGCATCCATCAGCTCGAGCGCCGAGGGATCGACGCTGTAGCGCACGCAGTCGTGAATCGTGTTGGCCGCGTCGCCCAGGTTCTCGAACACCGCCACCGCCGCCGCCACTTTTTCGGGCAGGCCGATCACGCGCAACGTGATCTCGGTGACCACGCCGAGCGTGCCCTCCGAGCCCACGAACAGGCTCAGCAGGTCGTATCCGCTGGTGCTCTTTTTCGCGTTGCTCCCCAGCGTCAGAATCTGCCCAGTCGGCAGCACCACGACGATCTTGAGCACATAGTTGCGTGTAACGCCATAGCGGATAGCGCGCATTCCGCTCGAGTTGTTAGCGACCATGCCCCCAAGGGTCGCGACGTCAGCGCTGCCGGGCGCCGTAGGCAGGTACAGCCCCAGCCGCTTGATCTGCGCGTTCAGATCGTCGTACACGATGCCAGGCTGAACCACGACCTGCATATCGCCCTCGCGGACCTCGAGCAGCTTGTTCATGCGGTACATGGCCAGCACGATCCCCCCGCGTGTGGGGATGGGGTTGCCCTCCAGGCTCGACCCGCCGCTCCAGGGCACCACTGAGATGCCACGTTCATTGGCCAGCCGCAGGACGTCTGCCACCTGTTCGGTGTTGCTGGGCCAGACGATGGCCTCCGGCATACGTGGCTCATACCAGGACTCGTCCACCGAGTGGGCTTCCAGGTCGGCCCCTCGTACCGAGACATTGTCCGGCCCCACAATGGCCTGCAAGCGTTCGATATCGCTTCTCTCAATCACCCTTTTGCTCCTCATAGGGCAGAATCTCGCGCGACTGGCTGGGACCCGTGGGCGGACCAATCACTCCCTCGGCCTGCAACGTGTCAATCAGACGCGCCGCGCGAGTATAGCCGATTCGTAGATGGCGCTGTAGAAACGAAACCGAGGCGCGCCCCTCGCGACGTACCAGCTCTGTCGCCTGCGCCAACAGGGCGTCGCGGTCATCGGGCTCGTCTGGGAGGGATTCCAGCGCCGGCCAGAGCGGCTTTTGCACAAAGGGGCCCTCCAGCGTATCGCGCAGCGCCAGGTCGCCCGTGGCCGCAGGCCGGTCGACCATCTGGTTCTTCCAAAAGTTCACCAGGCGCGTCAGTTCCGGGTCCGACACATAGCAGCCCTGGACGCGCTCCAGCTTGGGCGAATCGGGCGCCATGTAGAGGGCGTCGCCGCGCCCCAGAAGCTTGTCAGCGCCGGGCGTATCGAGCACCACACGCGAGTCGATCTGCGAAGTCACCGCAAAGGCCATGCGAGCCGGAAAGTTCGCCTTGATCAGGCCGGTGAGCACGTCGACCGAGGGACGTTGCGTGGCAATGACCAGATGGATGCCCGTCGCGCGCGCCATCTGCGCAATGCGGCAGATGGAACGCTCCACTTCCTCCGGGCTCATCATCATCAGGTCGGCAAGCTCGTCAATGAGGACCACCAGGCGGGGCAACGGCTCCTCGCCGCGCGCTGCGATCTTTCGGTTGTAATCTTCAAGGTGACGTGCCTTGTCGGCAGAGAACTTGCGGTACCGCTCGTCCATCTGAAACGTGACCCAGCGCAGAGCCGAAACCGCAGACTCCAGTTCCACCACGACCGGCGCAATCAGATGGGGCAGCCCGTTGTATCGGGTCAGTTCCACCATCTTGGGGTCGATCATGACCATTCGCAGCCCGTCGGGCTCGTTGTTAAAAATGAGCGATGAGATAATCGCATTGATGCAGACCGACTTGCCGGAGCCGGTGGCACCGGCGATGAGCAGGTGCGGCATCTCTGCTAGGTCGGCAAAAACCGGCCTTCCCGACACGTTGTGCCCCAGCGCGAACTTCAGCCGACCTTTGCTCTTCCGAAACGCGTCTGATTCCAGCACAGACCGCAGGGAAACCAGGCTGATGTCCGCGTTCGGCACCTCCACCCCGACCAACGACTTGCCAGGAACAGGCGCCTCAATGCGGATTGGTGACGCGGCCAGGGCCAGCGCCAGGTCGTTCGCAAGGCTGTAGATCTTGCTCACGCGCACCTTGCGCTGTCGGACGTTGCCATTGGTTCCCGGCGCCTCGATGTAGCCCGGCTCCACACCAAATTGCGTGACCACCGGCCCCACGTTGATCTCCACGACTTTCGCGGGAACGCCGAAGGAGGCCAGCGTATCCTCAATGAGCGCCGCGCGCACCCGCGCATCGCCTTCATTGAACTTGTGGGGCGAGCCTGGATCCAGGATGTCCAGTGGCGGCAAATGCCCTTTGGCGCGCCTCGTTCGCTGCGGAACGGCTGCCTCGGCCTGCGCAACTGCCTTCGGCTCTGTTTCTGACTTGGGCAGTTTGGGACGGGAGGGTTTCTTGCGGGCCGGGGTTTCCGGCGCGTTGATCACAGGCGCTTGGTCGTCCTCGCGAGTCAGGCGGCTGCGAATCCATTCCACTCCCTGGAGCACGCTCTGCCAGATGCCCACAAAATGGGCCTTGGAGAGGCTGAACCCCAGCACCCCCCCGCCCACAAGGAGCAGCAACAGGACCAGCCACGCGCCCACTTTCCCAACGATAGACACCAGCAGTCGGGTGATTGCCCAACCCACATAGCCACCACCCCTGCCCAGATCAGCGGCAGAAAGCGGATCTTGATCGCCGATGAGAAGATGAAATACACCGAGCAGCCCAAGGAACAGGAGCTCAACTCCGACAACCGTCTCCCATTGCTTGGAAACGCTTTGCCACAGTCGGGGTCTGAAAAGCAAAACGCCCGTTGCCAGGCAGGCAAGGGCTACAAGGATAGCACCCCACCCGAAGACGCGTTGGAGTCCTTGTGCCCACCAATTGATCCACGCGCCTCGGGTGATGGAAAGAAGGCTTAGAAGTGTAATCAGGCCCAGGGCGATGAGAAGGACAGCGGCAATTTCACGCTGGTGGCGAGACGCCTCAGCGCTCTCCAGGAGATCCGTTTCTGGATTGGACTTTTTGCCTGTCATAGGAACGCACCGGACGGGCCAGAATGCGGGCCGCGCCACCGTCGTGCTGCTCTCCCCTTCCCCTCGCAGCGGCTAGATCCGCTTGCTACTCAAGCCGCCGGGCCATCCGGCGCTGCTGTTGCCGCATCTTGCGCAGACCGCGCCGCTTGGCCTTTCGCTTTAACTCGCTCTTGGAGACATACCAGCGCTTCTGGCGGTATACGCTCAGAATCTTGTCGTCCGTTACCTGCTTGCGAAATCGCCTCAGCAGATCTTCGTACGACTCTCCAG
>DIVQ01000189.1 GCA_002423325.1 Anaerolineales bacterium UBA6128
ATCGGCATGGGCCAGGCGCCCGCCAGCGGCGCGGTCTCGATGCGTTCTTTCAACCGCAATTTCCAGGGACGCAGTGGTACCGAGGATGCCGGCATATACCTGGGAAGCGCTGAGGCCTGCGCGGCAGCGGCGCTCTGCGGCGTGCTGACCGACCCGCGCGACTTGGGGGACGCCCCAGTTGTGGCCATGCCGCAGGCCTTTGTGGTCGACGACAACATGATCATTCCGCCTGTCGCGGATGGCAGCGGCGTACAGGTGGTGCGCGGGCCAAACATCGTGCCACTGCCCACGCGCGGTCCGCTGCAGGATCCGCTGGAGGGCGAAGTGCTGCTGGCAGTGGGCGACAATGTCACCACTGACCACATCATGCCCGCGGGCGCCGAGGTGCTGCCTCTGCGCTCCAACATCCCAGCGATGAGCGCTTTCGCCTTTGCCCGCGTGGACCCGCGCTTTGCTGAACGTGCGCGTCGGGCCGGCGGCGGCTTTATCGTGGGCGGCGAGAACTATGGGCAGGGGTCCAGCCGCGAGCACGCGGCGTTGGTGCCGATGTACCTTGGCGTGCAGGCGGTGATCGCGAGGAGCTTTGCCCGGATTCACCAGGCGAACCTGGTCAACTTTGGCATCCTGCCGCTGGTGTTCGCGCAACCCGAGGATCAGGCCCACTTTGTGCAGGGCGACCGGCTGCGTATCGAGTCGATCGGCGAAGCGCTGGAGCAGGGCGCTCCGCTGACGCTGCACAATCTGACGCGTGGCCTCGGTGTCGAACTGCGCTATGCGCTGTCGCCCCGGCAGGTCAGGATGATTATGGCGGGCGGCCTGCTCAACATGATCAGGGGCGGCGGGGAATAGACCAGTGACGGCCCGTCGGTCGCAGGTGGATGGATTCTCAACGGTAGAGGAAGAGACACCATGACTTATACAGTGACTTTGATTCCCGGCGACGGCATCGGGCCGGAGGTGGCGTCGGCCATGCGGCGCGTGGTCGACGCGACCGGCGTGGCGATCGAGTGGGAGATACACGACGCTGGCCAGGCCATGATAGACAAGTATGGCACGCCGCTGCCTGAGCCTGTGCTGGAATCGATCCGGCGCAACAAGGTGGGCATCAAAGGCCCCATCACCACGCCAGTCGGTGGGGGCTTTCGCAGCGTCAATGTGGGCCTGCGCAAGGCGCTCGATCTGTATGCCAACGTCCGGCCGGCGCGCAGTATCGCCGGCGTACCCGCGCGCTATCAGGATATCGATCTGGTGATCGTGCGCGAGAATACCGAGTGCCTGTACGCGGGCATCGAGCACGATGTCATCCCCAACGTCGCGGCCGAGGCCATCCGCATCATCACGCGGCGCGCCAGCGAGCGCATTGTGCGCCACGCGTTTGAGTATGCGCGCACGAACAAGCGCAGGCTGGTGACCGCGGTGCACAAGGGCAACATCATGAAGGTCACCGATGGCCTGTTCCTGCGCGTGGCGCGCGAAGTGGCGAGCGAGTATCCCGACATTGCGTTCAACGATCGCATTGTAGACAACATGTGCATGCAGTTGGTGCAGCGTCCGCACGAATACGATGTGCTGGTGCTCCCAAACCTGTACGGGGACATCGTTAGTGACCTGTGCTGTGGGCTGGTGGGAGGACTGGGCGTGGCGCCGGGCGCGAACCTCGGCGACGGCCTGGCCGTTTTCGAGCCAGTGCACGGCTCGGCACCCAAGTATGCTGGTCAGAACAAGGTCAACCCGACGGCCTGCATCCGCTCCGGCGCGCTGATGCTGCGTTTTCTGGGCGAGGTGGACGCCGCGGACCGCATCGAGCGCGCGGTCGAGCGTGTCATCGGTGAAGGTAAGCAGGTGACCTACGATCTCAAGGCCTCGCGGAACGATCCCACCGCGGTGGGTACGCAGGCAATGGCGGACGCCATCATCGCGGCGCTCTAGGGGTCCGGCCAGCGTAGCAGGACGTCGCGAGAGGGGCGCCTGACATAACGTTGCGGGATCAGTCGCTATCGTCGGGCGATTACTTGACACAACGGGCATGCCGCCTATAATCGTGATGTTGCGAGACAGGTCTGCGTTCGCAAGCGCTGACCGTCGCGGCCGATCATCCAGGGCTGATTCGCCCTGGCGTGGAAAGCGTCATGATTTACAATGTAGCCCAGTTGCTCAAAGAGGGCATTGGCGCGACACGCCAGCGCGAGATCGATGGCGAGTTGCGAGATATCGACGAGTACAACCCTGGACCCGTGCCCGTGGTCGGTGCGGCCAAGCTGGTGCGAACGCCGGACGGCATTTTGGTGACGGCCAAAGCGCACATGGAGCTGGTGCAGCCGTGCAGGCGGTGCCTGGAGTTGACCAGGACGCCGGTGGACATCGAGTTCGAGGAGGAGTTTGTCCCGAGCATCGATGTGCTCACGGGCGTGCCATTGCCCGAGGCCGAAAAGAGCGAGGATCCCGAACTGCTGATCGACGAGCATCACATCCTCGATCTGACCGAGCTGATGCGGCAGTACGCGGTGATGGAGGCTGTGCGGCTAGCCTTGTGCAGTGTCGACTGCAAGGGACTGTGCCCAACGTGCGGCCAGAACCTGAACGTTGCAGACTGCGGTTGCTCAAAGCAGGCCATCGATCCAAGGATGGCCGCGTTGGCGAAACTGCTGGGTAGCGAAACCGATGAGGGTCCCGTTGTAGCGGGCCCTACGAAAGGATAGCGGACGAAATGACACCACTACCGAAACGTAAGCATAGCCACTCTCGCACACGCAACCGCCGTAGCCACCACGCCCTGCGCACCTCGGCCCTGACCGAGTGCCCGAGCTGCCACGCGCTGCGGTTGCCGCATCACGTGTGCCCGGCCTGTGGCAAGTACAAGGGC
>DIVQ01000236.1 GCA_002423325.1 Anaerolineales bacterium UBA6128
CGGCGCTGCCGGCCAGGTCGGCGATGGTGCGCGCCAGCTTGAGCACGCGGTGGTATGCGCGCGCACTCAGCGCCAGTTGGCGCATGGCGGCCTTGATCAGGCCTCGGCCGGTCTCATCAAGGTCGCAGTGTACGCGCACCTCGGCGGGACCCATGTCCGCGTTGCAGTACAGCGCGCTGCCGGCAAAGCGCGCGCGTTGGCGTTGGCGGGCGGCCTCCACGCGGGCGCGGATCTCGGCCGAGGTCTCGCCCAGGCTGCGCCCCGCCAGCTTTTCATAGTCCACGCGTGGCACGTCGGCGTGGATGTCGATGCGATCCATCATCGGCCCCGAGATGCGTTTCTGGTAGCCCTCTACCATGCCGCGCGAGCAGGTGCACTCGCGTGTGGCGTCGCCGTAATAGCCGCACGGGCAGGGGTTCATCGCGCCGATCAGCATAAAGTTGGCCGGGAACGAGAGCGAGCCAGTGGCGCGCGAGATGGTGACGACCTTGTCTTCCAGCGGCTGGCGCAACACCTCGAGCGTGCGCATGCCGAACTCGGGCAGTTCGTCGAGGAACAGCACGCCGCGGTGCGCCAGCGAAATCTCGCCCGGCTTGGGCCAGTGTCCGCCGCCCACCAGCCCGGCCTGCGAGATGGTGTGGTGCGGCGCGCGGAAGGGCCGCTGGCGGATGAGCGGCTGGTCGCCCGGCAGCAGCCCGGCGCTGGAGTATATCTTGGTGACTTCCAGGGCCTCCTCGATGCTCATGCGCGGCAGGATGGAGGGCACTGAGCGCGCCAGCAGCGTCTTGCCCGAGCCGGGCGGGCCCATCATCAGCGCGCAGTGTCCGCCGGCGGCGGCCACCTCCAACGCGCGTTTGACGTGCTCCTGCCCGCGGATCTCGGCGAAATCGCACGCGTACTCGGGTTGCCACTCGGCCAGAGCGGCCTCGTCGCGCACCCAGGGCTCGATCAGCAGCAGGTTGTTGAGGTGCATGGCGAGCTGGCCCAGGCTCTGCACCGGCATCACGGTCAGGTCGGGCACCAGCGCGGCTTCGGGCGCGTCGCAGGCGGGCACGTATACGCGTTCGATGCCGGCGTCGCGCGCGGCCGAGGCCATCGAGATGAGGCCATCGACGTGGCGGACCGTGCCATCCAGCGACAACTCGCCGATGAACAGGCTGTGGTCCGCGACCATGGGGATCTGCTCGCCGCCCGCCAGGATGCCCACGGCGATGGGCAGGTCATAGGCGGGGCCGGCTTTGCGCAGGTCCGCGGGCGCCAGGTTGATGGTGACGCGCTTGAGCGGGAAGGCCAGCTTGCTGTTGTAGATGGCGGAGCGCACGCGTTCGCGCGATTCCTGGATGGCGGCGTCGGGCAGGCCCACGATATCGATGATGCCCACCTGGCCCGAGTGCACGTCGACCTCGACGTCGATCAGCACGCCCTCGAGGCCCACCAACGCGCAACTGGTGATCTTGGCAAGCATGGCTTCTCCTAAGGCGAGAGATTTCACCACAGAGACACGGAAGCCTACACCCTCAACACAGAGTCACAAAGACACCAAGGGTCCTGAGTCCTGCTTCTCTTGGTGTCTTGGTGCCTTTGTGGTGAAAGATTCCTCAGTTCATCCAGGGGCCTTCTTCGATCACCTGGGCGAGCTGACGCACGTGGCTGCGCTCCTCGTTGATAATGGCCGTCACCGCCGCGCGCTCAGCCTCGGCCACCATGTCGCGCAGGTCGTAGAAAAAGAGCAGCGTGTCCTTCTCAAACGCCAGCGCGGCGCGCAGGGCCTCGCCCTCATCTTGTGCCTCTTTGGCCAGCTTGAGGCCCTTGTCCGGCCCGGCGAACAGGGCGCCGGCCAGCGCGCTCTGCAGGTAGGCGCGGTACTTGCCGGCATCCTGCGCATCCTCCGCCGAGGCGGCAGGGGCGCGCTCGAGCATGCGCTGAAAGACGTTGTAGTGGCGTTCCTCCTGGTAGGCCAGGTCCTCGAACAGCGCCTTGGCGTCGCGATCCTTGGCCTGGGCGGCGGCCACGCGGTAAAAGCCCTCGCCGTTGCGCTCAATCTCCATCGCCCACTGAAGCACCATGCTGCTGGGTAGCGTTGACATATCATTTGCCTCCATCTTTGGATACAAGCCGCGCTAATATAGCGCAGATGGAGCACCAATGGCAAGTCGACGCTGGTCATGCCCACCTTGGCGAGTGACCGGCCCTGCGGTTGCCTTGACGCCCCAGCCCTCGGCCCTATAATCCCCTGCATCCTTTGCAGGTGAACGGCTTGTGACGCAGATATCTGAACCGGCCGCGGCCACGCACGCGGTGATCGTCTCTAACGGCGCGTTCGAGCATCCCGAGCGGCTGCTGGCGCTGGTCGACGGCGCTGACCAGGTGCTGGCGGCCGACGGAGGCGCAAACTGGCTGGCCGAACACGGGCGCCTGCCGCAGGTGCTGGTGGGCGATATGGACTCGGTGCATCCCAACGTGCTGCGCGCGCTGGCGATGGGCGATTGCCGTCTGGTGCGCTACCCGGCCGCCAAGGACGAGACCGATACCGAGCTGGCGCTCTTTGAGGCGCTCTCGCTGCGAGCGGAGCGCATCACGCTGATTGGCGCCTGGGGGGGGCGTCTCGACCACGCGCTGGCCAACGTGCTGCTGCTGACCATGCCGCAATTTGCGGGGATCGATGTGGCGTTGTTTGACGGCACCTCGACCGCGCGGGTGGTGCGCCGCGAACTGCTGCTGGCGGGCCAGCCGGGCGATCTGCTTTCGCTGCTGCCGTTGGCCGGCGATGCGGTCGGGGTGACCACTGAAGGGCTGCATTACGCCCTGCACGACGACACCCTGACCCTTGGTCCGGCGCGCGGCATCAGCAACGTGCTGGTGGCGCCCGAAGCGCGGGTGACAGTGCGCAGCGGCCTGCTCCTGGCCGTGCACACGCCGCTGGGCCATCTGGAGTCGCCGGCGTGAACGTGCGCGAGGTGACCATCACCAAGCTGGATCATATGGGGCAGCCGGTGGCCAGTTACGCCGCTGCGCGAGTGTACGCCGATGATGAGCAGGTGGTGCTGCGCGCGGTATGGCGCCATCGTCCGTGGCGCGAGGGCGCGCTGACGCTCGACACGGGCGGCATCCTGATGGAGCGCTATTATCCCGGACGCTGGTTCAACGTGATGGACCTCTACAGCCCCACCGGGGTGCTGCTGGGCTGGTACTGCAACATCACGCGCCCGGCGGAGGTGTCAGCAGCGGCCATCCGCTGGTCTGACCTGGCACTGGACCTGCTGGTGTTGCCTGGCGGCGCTGCGCAAGAGTTGGATCGCGACGAATTCGCGGCGTTGGCGCTGAGCGACGCCGAGCGGCATGCGGCCGAGGAGACGCTGGCGATGCTGCAGGCTTGGGTGCGGGAGGGCCGGCCGCCGTTCCGGCACCAGGCGCCAGAAGCACGTACGGGGACGTGACACACTGCTCCCCGCGCGCGCTTCCGGCTGACCAGAGAGGCCAATGATGACCTCCGAACTCTTGAATGCAACCGACTCTCCCTTGGACGCTCGCCCGCGCTATGCGCTGGTGGTGCGTCTCCCCCGCCAGGCAGAGGCGCGCATCGCCGACGCCTACCTCTGGTTGCCCGGCATCACCCGGCCGAGTATGGGCTACCACATCACGCTGTTGGGACCGTTGCTGCTGTCGGAGGGGGTCGGCCCCGAGGCCTTTGAGGCGGCGCGCGCAGTGTGTGCGCGCTGGGGGGCGTTCGGCGTGCAGATCGCCGGCCTGGGGGCCTTTGAGAACGACGGTGTCAACACGATCTATCTGGGGGTGGTCGAGTGCGATCGGATCGTGCCGCTGCACAGGGCTCTGTATGAGGCGCTGGATGACCGGATCGACTTTGCGAGTGCGCAGTATCGCCTGTGGAATGAATCTGCCTACACGCCGCACGTCACCTTGAGCCTGGGGCTGGACGAGCGCGCGCTGATGGATCTGCTGGCGACGAATCAACGCCGTGCTGTGGTGGTCGATGTGGAGGTCACGTCGGTCTGGTTGGTGATGCAGGGTCCTGCGGGCGCGTGGCAGTTCCTGGCTGAGTATACGCTCGGCGAGGAGCCGGGTGCTTTTGCGCTGCACAGTGCCCCCGCTGCCGGCCCTCGTTGACCTCGCGAGTCTTGTCGCGTCGGGGGACCAACGGTTTGCACGCTCAGCGCGCTGGCGAGCGCAGTCGTGGCCAGGCCTTGGCCTCGCGGCGCTGATCCCCACGACAATAGTTCCGGCTGTGCCGAGACGCTCAGTCCTTGCGAGGTTCCACCTTGCAGGGCAAGATCCAACGCTTGCGCTTGATGAACGCGCCGCGCTCAAAGGTCTGTTCGATCAGGCCGCGTTGCTCAAGGTGGTCGAAACAGCTGCGCATGCAGCCACGCGACCCCTCAACCCCATAGCTGCCGCCGACGCCCCACCTTTTCAGTTGCGCGTGCCCCTCGATGATCTGCCCCCTCGGGGAACTCGTCGGTCGCACGCCAGGAAGCCGTGGATAGCGTCCAGCCGAACTTGTAGGCTGTCTCCTCAGACATCTGCAGCTGAGTCACATCGATGTTCCACCCGGGGAACGACTTGTGGATAAAGGGCGACATGGCGGCATCGCCGCCGTGGTAGCTCAGAGCGCACTTGCCCAGGTCGATGTCGGCCCACTCGCAGGTCGTGTCCTCGATGCGAATCCGCACGGTTTTGCCCTCGCGGATGTGCACGATGGCGCCCGGGCTGCAGCCCGCCACGCAGCTCATACAGCGGTCGCAGATCGTCCCCGGCTGGCGCCGAATACCGCGTTCCAGCGTGACATCGGTCACAATGGCCTGGCAGCGCTGGCGATGCCCACCAGATCGGCTCCGCACTGTCGAGCGTGCTCCTCGATCGCTTGTGTGAGTGTGTCCACGTCAGGCCCTCCATCGTCGCACAGTGTCAGGTTGCGCTGCAGTTTGTGACCGCAACGTGTCGCAGTCTGAACGGTCGCCCAGGAATGGGTGGTGTCTTGGTCTGTTGTCGACGTGGCTTTGCTGCGTCAAGCGCTTTCGCGCGCAGGTTCCTTACGGGCTGTATGTGCCATTCTGAGACCAGCCCAAAATGCCGGCGCGCGATCCACCTCACGATAGATCGCGCGCGACACACACTTGTCTGCATGCCTGGTCCCTCAGCAAACCCTGCCAAGTGTGTGGGTCAATGAGGTCGCAGCAGCGCCGTTCTCGAGGCCATGTTGTTTCTAGTTGACCTCAAAGATGTCGCCGCGATTGGGGACCACGACGTTGCCCGCGCCCAACTCTTTGATCGCCTGGGCCAGCGATGTCGACGCGGATTCCTCGCCGTGCACCACAAAGACCTCACGAAGCCGTTCGGGCTGCAGGCCGCGCATATAGTCCAGCATTTCATTACGATCGGCGTGGGCGCTATAGCCGTCAATCTCTTCGATCTGGGCCCGCACGGTATAGTCTTCGCCAAAGATCGGCACCTCTTTGCGTCCCTCGAGGATGCGGCGGCCGAGGGTGTGCTCGGCCTGAAAGCTGACGAACAGGATCGTGTTGCGTCGGTTGCCGATGTTGTTCTTGAGGTGGTGCAGGATGCGGCCCGCCTCGCACATGCCCGAGGCGCTGATGATGATCATGGGCTCGTCGCGATCGTTGAGCGCCTTGCTGTCCTCGGCGTGTCGCAGGTAACGCAGGCCGGCAAAGCCGAAGGGATCGCGATGCTTGACCATGAATTCGCGCGTCTCCTCGTCATAGTCGCCGGGGTGCAGGCGAAAGACGTCGGTAGCATTCGTCGAAAGCGGCGAATCCACAAAGATGGGCAGGCGCGGAATCTGGCCCGACAGAGTCAGCCGATGCAGGGCATAGACGATCTCTTGCGTGCGGCCCACCGAAAAGGCGGGGATGATGACCTTGCCACGGCGTGCGTAGGTTTCGTTCACGACGCGTTTGAGCTCGACCGTGGCGCTTTCCGGCGACCCGTGCAGGCGGTCGCCGTAGGTGCTCTCGGTGATCAGCAGGTCCACGTCGGGCACCCGTTCGGGGTCGCGCAGAATGGCGAGATTGGGGCGTCCCAAGTCGCCCGTGAACAGCAGGCGACTGCTGCGGCCGTTCTCGTTAATGTCCAGGGCGACCAGTGCAGAGCCGAGGATGTGACCGGCGTCGTAAAAGGTCAGCGTGACATCGGGCGTCAGCATAACGGGCCGATGGTAGCCCACGCCCAGAAACTGACTCAGGCTGCGAACGGCATCGTCTGTCGTGTAGGTGGGCGTGAGGGGGGGCTGGCCTGTGCGCTTACGTTTCTTGTTCAGGTAGGCCACGTCCGACTCGAGGATGTAGGCCGTATCGCGCAGCATGATGCTGCACAGGTCGTGCGTAGCAAACGTGGCATAGATATTGCCCTTGTAGCCCGAACGAACCAGGTTCGGGATATTGCCGCTGTGGTCGATGTGAGCATGCGACAACACCATCACATCGATATCGCGCGCTTTGAAGGGCAGATTGCGGTTGCGTTCAAACGACTCTTCGCGATGTCCCTGGAATAGCCCGCATTCCAGCAGGATCCGTCGACCGTTCACGTGTAACAGATGCATCGACCCGGTGACGCTGAGGTTCGCGCCGAGAAACTCGATCTGCACTGGATCTCTCCGTAACGCCTTGATAGTAGAGAGATTATGACCACGCGGGGGCGGGTGTCAAATCAAAGCGTGTGCCGCCGTCGGGCCGCCGCCAGGCGAGCGAAAGAGCATTTGACGTGCGCCTCCGTTGGGGCTATACAACAGTGCAACGCAACGTGCACATGGGGGTTAAGCCTTGAAACGTGCTGTTCGCAGGAGGAAATAATGGCCGCGTCGCCCATTCGCATCGAGCCGGTCACTACGCGCCGGCAGCTGAAAGACTATGTCTTGTTCCCCTTCAAGCTCTACCGCGATGATCCGTACTGGGTGCCGCCGCTGATCGGCGACCGTATGAAGCACTTTGACCCGCATCACAACCCCTTCTTTGAGCACGCCGAGATTCGGATGTTTCGCGCGCTGCGCGACGGCAAGACGGTGGGCACGATCACTGCCATTGATGACCAACTGCACCCCAAGGTGTGGAACGAGTCGGTGGGCTTTTTCGGCGAGTTCGAGGTCATCGAGGACTATGAGGTGGCGCGTCAGTTGCTGGACGCCGCGCGCGCCTGGCTGGCCGAGCGCGGTCGCGCCGTAATGCGTGGGCCGATGAACCTCAATGTAAACGACGAGTGCGGCCTGCTGGTCGATGGCTTTGATGGCAGCCCCGTCGTCATGATGACCTACAACCCGCGCTATTATCAGACCTGTCTCGAGCGCTACGGGCTCGTCAAGACCAAGGACTTGTACGCGTTCAAGCTCGACATCTCGCGCTATGGTCCCAACCTTGAGCACCTGCCCGAGCAGATCTCGCGTGTGGCGCGCATCGCCACGGAGCGCTACCACGTCGAGTTCCGCAAGGTGGACATGAAGAACCTGGCCCGCGACGTGGATCTGCTCAAGCCGATTCACCGTGAGGCCTGGAACAAGAACTGGGGCGCTCTGCCGCTGAGCGATGCCGAGTTCGACTATTTGCGTGTGGCGCTGCAGCAGGTGCTGGATCCCGACATGTCCTACCTGGCGTTTATCGACGGCCAAGCCGTGGGGGTGTTCCTCGTGCTGCCCGATTTCTGTCAGGTGGCCAAGCATCTGAACGGTCGGCTCTTCCCCATCGGCTGGGCCAAGTTCCTGTGGTACAAGCGCAAGATCACCGGCTTTCGCGTGCTGATCATGGGCGTGCTGGAAGAGCACCGGCTCAAGGGCATCGACTCGCTCTTTTACTTGGAAGGCTGCAAGGTGGCCGTGCGCAAGGGCTACGAGTGGGCTGAAGAGTCCTGGATTCTGGAGGATAACTACAAGGTTATCCGCGGCATCGAGGCGATGGGCGGCGAGCGCTATCGCACCTATCGTATCTACGATGTCCCGACTGCCTGAGCGTCGGGCGAACACGGTGTGAGGCGCGACCGCGGCGGAGCGGAGGATCGGCGCCTGGCTGCCCAGGCCAGACCCTGTTGCTGGGCCCGGAGGACAAGATGGAACGGATTCGAATCGTTGTGGATAGTGCGGCCGATCTGGCCCCTGAGGATGTGGCCGAGTACGAGATTGACGTTGTCTCGCAGGTGGTGACGATGGGCCGCGAGGCCTATGAAGACACCGCCCTCACTCGCGACGAGTTCTGGGAGCTGGCCACGCGCGGGGCGCCGGGGACGTCGCAACCTCCGGTGGGCGCCTTCGAAAAGGCCTATGAGCGCTGGGTGCCCAGGGGCTACCGTGTGCTGTGCTTTACGGTGACGGGGCGCCACAGCGGCACCTACAACTCGGCGCGCACGGCCGCGCTGGCCTACGGCGACCGTGTTACCGTGGTGGATACGTTGAGCCTCTCGGCGGGGCAGGGCTGGCAGGCGCTGGCGGCCGCCCAGATGGCGCGACTGCAAATCCCGCTGAACCGCATTCTGGATGCCCTGCAATCAATCCGGCAGCGCACGCACTGCTATATCCTGCTGGACTCGCTTGGATCATTGCGGCGCGGCGGCCGCGCTGACCGACTGATGCCCTTCATCGATCGCCTGATGCGCACGCTCAACCTCAAGCCGATGATAGTCGTCGTAGAGGGCGAACTCAAGCTGTTCGGGGTGGTCCGCTCCTACCAGAAGGGGCTCGAGCGTATGAAGCAGGAGATGGCGCGCATCGCCCCTCTGGAGCGCCTGGCCGTGTTGCACACCCGCCGCGCTGAGGTGGCCCAGCAGTTGGCCGACGAACTGGCCGCGCTGGTCAGCTTTCCGCGTGAGCAGATCCTGGTGGCCGAGACGGGCGCGGTGCTGGCTTGCCACGCGGGCGCCGGGGTGTCGGCGGTGTTCGGGCTGAGCAAGGGGTAGGGTTCAAGGGAGCGCCAGGCTCCTGCCTGGCATCTTCGGGCCGGTTTGGCAACCGGCGCTTCGGTCGTCGCGGTCGCGCGTGATTCGGTTGTGACCAGCAAGAGTAGTGGCTATAATGAGTCTGATGGCGGCCTGCCGGGCGGGCGGTCCGAAACCCCAGTGCATCCAGTGCGGTGCACGCTACGACTGAACACGGACGCGTTACGTGGCGTCTAGACTTCAGGGCGCACCGACTAGAGTATTGCTCCTGTTCGAACCTAACGGTGACCGCTAGCCCTTGGCTCACTCCAAGGGGCGTCTGCAGAGGAGGTCCCAGTGAAGCTGCGAACCGTGCGCGTCCGAGAGTTCCAGTCGGTTTGGGATTCCAATCCTTTCGAGATCGACAAGATTACCTGCCTCGTTGGCAAAAACGAGGCGGGCAAGACGGCTCTACTGCAGGCGCTCTACCGTCTGAATCCAATTGACGAAAGCGATGGCAAATTCGATGTAGTTGACGACTATCCTCGGTCGGAGGTGGAGGACTATCAGCAGGACATTGAGGGCAAGAAGCGGCAACCCGCAGTGGTTGTCGAGGCCACTTTCCAGTTGGAGGAACCTGAACTAAAGGCCATCTTCGCCGAATACGGAGACGATGTGTTGGAGAGGCCTGAAGTTGAAGTAAAAAAGGGGTACTCAAGAGACCAGTCCGGATCGTCCCAGTTGCTCGTTTCGGTTCCGATCGTCGAAAGCACTGTAGTACGGAACCTGGTTGCGAAGTTTGAGCTTCCAGAGGCTTTGGCGGCAGTGGCCGCCAAGGAAGGCACACTGGAGGGACTTTCACGGTGTCTCACTGAGGCGCAAAAGAAGCAGGATCAAGCGTTCGCTGAGGCCCAAGCTGCGGCTAACCAGCTTCAGGATGAGGCCGCGAAAGCCTCCGCCATGGAGGAGGCCAAGGCGCTGATGGAAAGCGAGAAGGCGAAGGCACTCAGCGCGCGGCTTCTGGAGCTTCGGTCTTACGCGAGTCTAGGCCAGCACATATGGGATAGCGTACTGAAGCCGGTTTTCCCCAAGTTCCTTTATTTCGACGAGTACTATCAGTTGAAGGGTCAGGACAACATACAAGCGCTAAAGGCCAGGATGGACAAACACAGCCTTGAGCCTCACGATCACCCGTTGCTTGGTCTTATCGACCTAGCTCGCCTCGACCTTAACACGCTTGTGGCGCCTCAAAGCACGCAGGAACTCAAGAATAAGCTCCAAGGAGCGAGCAATCATCTCAGCTCAGAGATACTTAGGTACTGGTCACAAAACAGGCACTTGCGCATCAACTTTGATGTGCGCGGTGCACTGCCGGGTGACCCCCGGGGGATGACGTCAGGCATGAACATCTGGGGCGAAGTATATGACACCAAACATGAGGTCTCAACGTTGCTGGGGAAGCGGTCCGCTGGCTTTGTCTGGTTCTTCTCGTTTCTCGCGTGGTATTCGAAGGTAAAGAAAGAAGATAGCCCGTTGGTGCTTTTGTTGGACGAGCCAGGGCTCTCACTGCACGGCAGAGCACAACACGACCTTGTGCAGTACTTCGAACTCGAGGTCGCGACGAATCCAAAGCACCAGCTTATCTATACGACGCACTCTCCGTTTATGGTCGATCCGCAACACTTTGAGCGCGTCCGCATTGTACAGGACAAGGGTATCGATGCTGACAATCCACTTCCGAGACAGGAGGACGGTACTAAGGTCTTCACGGATGTGCTCGACGCTGGCACGGATAGCCTGTTTCCGCTCCAGGGGGCACTTGGCTATGACATTTACCAGACACTATTCATCGGACCAAACAGCTTAATAGTCGAGGGTGTTTCCGACCTCCTCTACCTCCAGACAGTGTCGGGAATTCTTGAGTCACTTGGGCGGGTGGGACTCGACAGTCGGTGGACTATCACGCCGGTCGGCGGTTCCGACAAAGTGCCGACGTTTGTTGCCCTCATCGGATCGCAGAGGAACCTCAATGTCGCCACGCTGGTCGACGTTCAGAAAGGAGACCAACAGACGATCGAGAATCTATACAGGAAAAAGCTGTTAAAGAAGACTCATGTGCGGACGTTCGCTGACTTCACTGGGAAAACCGAGTCCGACATCGAGGACATGTTCGACGAGGCCTTCTATGTCGATCTCGTTAACCGTGAGTTCGCCAATTCGCTAGCGGCGGAGCTGAAGGCGGGGGATCTCACGAGTTGCTCTCCTCGTATCCTTATCAAGGTCGAGGACTACCTCACTCGGAGACCACTTAAGTCCGGTGCTCGGTTCAGCCACTATCGACCGGCCCGTTTCTTCGCAGAGAACGCACCGACGCTAGTGGTACCAGAGGCGACGCTCAATCGCTTCGAACTGGCCTTCACAGAGGTGAACGCCCTACTAGCCTAACTCGGTGGAGCGGATGGAGGCGCGGTGATCAACGCAGGCCACAACCGTCCCTAAGCACAATCCGTGGTCGGCCAAGGGAGCACTGTAGCCCATCCCCGCCCAGTGGCCTTGCAGCGTAGCGGGCCGAGTGCCGTGTCAAGTCCTGGGCGCATCGTCGTCGGAGTCACAGTCCGGGCTGTTCATCCGCTTTGCAGACCTGGGACGAATAGCACTACGAGCCAGATGTCCGCCACGACTACTCTGTCGAAAAATAGAACCTCTTCTGGAACCTGCGTAACAGCCTGAGCAGCGGCGCCCCGAACGCCCAGATCAGCAGGGCGTTACCCGCAGCGCGCCCCAAGTCCCACCAGAACGACGTCACGGTGTAGAACGCGGCGTAGCGCTTGAGCGTCTCGATCAGGCCGATGCCCGGCTGCCAGTAGGCCTCGGCCTGCTGCGCCTGAAAGACATAGGGCCAGAACCAGATGTTCATCAACGCGCCAAAGATAAAGCCCCACAGCAGCCCCCAGGCCCCCAGTACCGCCACCTCGCCCCAGCGCCAGCGGCGCATGTTCGGCAGCCAGCCCGAGGTCAGCCCCACCCAGCCCACGGCGAACATCTGGTAGGGCAGCCAGGGTCCGATGCCCGCGCCGATAATGGCTGAGACCAGCAGTGACAGCGCGCCCAGCAGAAAGCCAAAGGTGGGGCCGTAGACATAGCCGCACAGCACCGGCAGCATAAAGACGGCGGCAAAGCCCGCCGGCCCCGGCACGGCGCGCAGCACGGCGTTGACCGCCGAAAGGATGCCGAGCATGGCCACGATCTTGCTGTTCATCGCGCCTGTGCCGAGCGTGGTGAGCGCGGCGCCCAGGCACAACACGATCAGCACGATGGTGAGCAGTGGCGCGTCCTGGGCGTGCGCGGTGGCGTTGGTGGGCCCCTGCTCGATCGACGAGAGAAAGAAGGGATAGACAAAGGCCGCCAGCCCGATCAGGCTGGCCAGCAGCATCACCAGGCCGTTGAGCAAGCGCGTGGCGCGCGGCGCTTGAGGGGTCATAGCGCCTGCCCCAGCACGTCAGCCACCGTCAGGTAGCGCTCGTCGCGCAGCAGCTTGTTGACCTGCGACGAAAAGACCATCGATTGGCTCATCACCTGGCGCGTGGGGCCGTCCACTACGATCTCGCCGTCGCCCAGGATGATCACCCGGTCGACGCAGGCCGCGGCCAGTTCCACGTCGTGTGTGGAGAGCAGCACGGTGCGGCCTCGGTCGCGCTCGGCCTGCAGGAAGCGGGTCAGCGCCTCCTTCTGGGTATAGTCCACGCCGCGGGTGGGCTCGTCCATCAGGATGATCTGGGGGTCGGCGGCCAGGATGGCGGCCAGCGCCACGCGCTGGCGTTCGCCCACGCTCAGGTCGCGCGGATAGCGCTCGGCCTGTTCGCCGATCCCCAGCGTCTCGAGCAACTCGGCGACGTCCTGTTCGGGCAGGCCGTGGTTTCGCCGCGTAAAGGCCAGCTCTTGCGCCACGGTATCGGCAAACAGCAGCGCGTTGGGGTTCTGCGGCACATAGCCCACCAGCCCCACCAGTTGCTCCAGCGGCACCTGGCGCGTGTCCAGTCCGCGCACGAGCACGCTGCCGCGCTGCGGTTGCAGCAGGCCCACCAGGTGCTTGAGCAGCGTCGTCTTGCCGGAGCCGTTGCGCCCCATGAGGGCCACCAACTCGCCGCGCGCGATCGTCAGGTCGATGCCTCTGAGCGCCGGGTGGCCGTCGTAGGCGTGCCACAGCCCGCGCACGACGATGTCGGGCGTGCTGTCGTGCGGTGTGGCAGATGAGTCGGGCGTCGAGGGGGCGCGCTCGGGCAGGCTCAGGCTGCGTGCCTGCTGGCGGGCCTCCTTGATCGTAAAGGGCAGCGGATCCCAGCCCAGCGCCTTGCCCAGCTGCACCAGCGGCGGCGCGAGCGGGATCTGGCGCAGCACGTCCTGGGGGGTGCCATCGGTGAGGGGCTCTCCGTGCCCCGGCAGGTAGATGATGCGGTCGGCGTACTGCACCACCCGCTCCAGACGATGCTCGGAGAGCACGACGGTGAGCCCCAGGTCGACGTTCAGTTTCTGCAGCGTGGTGAGCACATCCTCGGCCGACTGCGGGTCAAGCTGCGAGGTGGGCTCGTCGAGCACCAGCACGTGCGGCTCGAGCGTGAGCACCGAGGCGATGGCCACGCGCTGCTTTTCGCCGCCCGACAGGCTGCTGATGCGGCGCGCGCGCAGGTGCGCGATGCCGAGCTGGTCGAGCACCTCCTCCACGCGCTTGCGCATCGTGGCCTCGGGCAGGGCGTGGTTCTCCATCGCAAAGGCGAGCTCTGCCTCGACCGTGTCCATCACGAACTGCGCTTCGGGGTCCTGGAAGACAAAGCCCACATGCGCGCTCATGGCGCGCGGCTGCGCCTGCACGGGATCCTGCCCCTGCACGCGCACAACGCCGCTCAGCGCGCCGCCGTAGAAATGTGGCACCAGGCCGTTGAGGCAGCGCAGCAGCGTCGATTTGCCCGATCCCGACGCGCCCACCAGCAGCACAAACTCGCCGTCGTCAATGCGCAGGCTCAGGTCGCGCAGGATCGGCTCGGGGGCCTCGGGGTAGGCGTAGGTGACGTGCTCGAGCGTGATCATGGCGTGACCTCGGCTGTGACAGGCGGCCCCTCGTACAGCGCTGCCAGCCCGGGCAGGGCCAGGGCGGTCAGCACCAGGCCCAGCCAGGGGTCGAAGGCGGGCGTCAGCGCGTAGGGCGGGTAGGGATAATAGTTGAGCGCCATGCGGTCAAAGGCCGCCACTCCCAGGGTGATCACCAGCGCCAGGAGCGCGGGCAGGGCGATCCAGTTGTCGCGTGTCTGCCAGGCGGCGCGCCGATAGTGGCTGCGCTGCACGCGGTGGCCGTAGGCGGCAAAGACGCTCACCAGCAGCAGGACGCCGATGCCCAGCAGCGCCAACCCCAGCCAGGCGCTGTTGCGCCAATAGCTGCGAGCGAACAGACCCACCAGCATCAGCAACAGGCTGAGCGCCATGCGTCCCTTCAGCCGGTTGCTGGCTTGGGCGCTCATGCCGGTCAGTTCACCGCCAAAGCCGCGCGACTCCATGGACTCGGCCAATTGGATGGCGTGCTCCAGGGCCGTGGTAAGCAGCGGCACAAAGAGCGGCAACAGGTCGCGCCAACTGCGAAACTTGTGGCCGCGCAGCCGCTGCGCCTCGCGGATTTCTCTGGCGCTGAGCAGCATCTGCGGCATAAAGGTGAGCGCGATCGAGGCAACGACGCCCGCCTGGTACAGAAAGGGGGGCACCATGCGCAAGAGCTGTGACGCGTCGACGGCCATGTTAAAGGCGGCAAAGATGGCCAGCACCTCCCATAGCGCCAGACCGTTCACGGCGCCGTGGATCACGGCCTCCAGCGTGATGGGGCCTCCGATGAGGGGCCAGTGTGCGGGCAGGCGAAACAGCACGATGTTGCCCTGGTGGATCATCAGCGCGTTCAGGGGGATGGCGATGAGCCAGACGAGTGCGCCCAGCTTGACCAGGCCGCGCCAGCTCTGCCCCAGGCTGGAGCGTTGGTACAGCGCGATATGCACCAGCCAGGTGGCCAGCGCGATCAGCGCGAGATAGAGTGGGTTACGGATGGTCAGGGCCAGGGCTGCCATGCAGACGGCCCACACCAACCAGGCGAGAGTTTGGTTCATTGCCGGTACCGTGTCGACGCTGCCAGTCGCGTCGCGTGTTGGGCCAACGCTGGCGGTCGCATTGGGCAAAAGCCCGCCTTGGGGCACTGCTAACACTATAGCGGGGGCAAGGCGGGTGTCAAAAGGCGCGGCGGTTTCGGCGTAGGCGGCCCGCAGGTTTGCGCGGATTCGTCAATGTGTGCTATAATAGCATATTATACACGCCCGCTTTACAACGGCGGGCCGGCCTGGGTACAACGATATCCCCGTAACCCGGGCACACAACCTGCCAGCGATGACGCTGAGAGCCCGCAGAAGGGCACAGAGGTCAGCTACACCGCGTAGCACACTTGCAACGCGCTCACATCATCGCAGGAGGTTGCTCCATGAAACGCTCGCTTGCTCTCGTTCTTGTCGTCGTCACCCTCGCCGGCCTGGTACTATCGGCCTGCACCGCCAAGCCCGCCGAAACAACCAAAAAGTACGTCATCGCAGCCGATGCCGCCTGGCCGCCGATGGAGTTCATCGACGCCAACAAGAACATGGTCGGTTTTGACATCGACCTCATGAACGCCATCGCCAAAGAGCAGGGCTTCGAGGTCGAGTTCCGTAACACTGCCTGGGACGGCATCTTTGCGGGCCTCGAGAGCGGTGGCTATGACGCCATCCTGTCATCGGTCACCATCACCGACGAGCGCAAGCAGATCTATGATTTCTCTGACCCCTACATGAACGCCGGTCAGGCCATTGTCGTGACGGCGGACAACACCTCGATCAGCAGCGAAGCGGACCTGGAGAACCAGGCCGTGGGCGCGCAGATCGGCACGACGGGCGCTTTCGCCATCGCGGAGATCCCGGGCACCACCCTCAAGGAATACGATACCGTCGACCTCGCCTTCCTGGATCTGCTGAACGGCAACGTGGTCGCCGTCGTTTGCGACACGCCCGTGGCGGCGGACTATGCGCTGGCCTCGGCCCAGTACAAGGGCAAGGTCAAGATCGTGGGCGAGCCCCTGACCGAAGAGTTCTATGGGCTGTGCGTCCGTAAGGGCGAGTCTCAGGAACTGGTCAAGGCGTTCAATGAGGGCGTGAAAAAGCTCCAGGAGAATGGCACCTACGACAGCCTGTACGCCAAGTGGATCACGGGCTAGAGCCGCGCGGCTTGCCGAGTCGACGCAGAATCTGGATAAGACGGGGGCGCGACGCTGCGCCCCCGAACACCCCACAACCATGTGACTGTGCCTTGAGACACTCGTTGGCAGCCAAGTGCTGCCGGAAGGGGGTACAAGCCAGTAAATCATGCCTCCAGCGATGACGCTGTTTACCCACTGCTGGGCACAGGGGCCGGCGTCCCTCGCACCGAACACCCATCTCTCACTAATTGTTGCAGGAGGAGCAGAATGAAACGCGTCATGCTGGCCATTTTGGCCGTCGTCACCGTTATGAGTGTGGCCCTGTCGGGTTGCTCTACGCCTACCCCGACACCCAAGCCTATTCCGACCGCGATTCCGACCAACGCGGGCGCTGTGGTTCCCACGGCCACCGCAGCGGAGACCGCGAGCGGAACGTTCCCGGTCAAGATCGCGATCGTCGTGCCGCTGAGCGGCGATGTCAAGACCTTTGGTGAGTCGTCTCGCGATGGCGCCATGATGGCTATCGAAGAGGCGCGCGCGGCGGGTTGGCCCATCGAAGTGGTGCTGGCCGACAGCAAGTGCGATGCTCAGGAAGCGTCGAACGCCGCGAACAAGGTGATCTCTGAAGACGGCGCCAAGTACATCATCGGCGAAGTCTGCTCGAGCGCCTCGATCCCGATCAGCCAGATCGCCGAGGCTCAGAAGGTTCTGCAGATCTCGCCCACGTCCACCAACCCTGACGTCACGATCAACGAAGACGGCAGCACCAAGCAGTACGTCTTTCGCGCCTGCTTCCTCGACCCGTTCCAGGGCGAAGTGATGGCGGCCTTGGCGATCGAGTTGGGCGCCAAGAAGGGTGCCATCCTGTTTGACGTCGGCAATGACTATGTCAAGGGTCTGGCAGAGTACGCCAAGGCTTCGTTTGAGGCCCAGGGCGGCGAAGTGCCGGTCTACGAAGCCTACTCCAAGGATGACTCGGACTTTTCCGGCATTCTGGGTAAGGTTGCGGCGGCCGACGTGGACGTGATCTTTTTGCCCGACTATTACAACAAGAACAACCTGATTGCGGCTCAGATCAAGGAAAAGGGCATCGAGGCCATCCTGATCGGTGGCGACGGTTGGGATTCGCCCGAACTGCAGTTCGAGCTCTTTGAGGGCGGCTATTTCTCCAACCACTATTCGCCCGCTGACCCGCGCCCCGTGGTGCAGGATTTTGTGAGCGCCTACGAGGCCAAGTACGGTGCCGTGCCCGACGCACTGGCCACGCTGGCCTACGATGCGGCGCGCATTCTGCTGCAGTCCATCGCCGAGGCCGGGGTCGATGATCCCACCGTGGTGGCCGAAAAGATGGCTGCCATCGAGTACGAGGGCGTGTCCGGCATGATCAGCTACGACGAGCAGCACAACCCTGTCAAGGCGGCTGCCATCGTCAAGATCGAGGGCGGCAAGCAGGTCTTTTACAAGTTCGTCGCCCCGTAGGTCGGTTCCCTGGGGGGGAGAGCAGGGGACTGCTCTCCCCCTTTTCTGATGATAGTACGCAGCTCCTTGGAAGGGAGGCTGGATGAGACTGTCGCCGCTCAAGCTGCTGTGCCGCGCCCTCGCTTGGGCAATCTATGCGCTCCTCGGCGTTGGCATCGTCTGGGGATTGGTCGCACTGGTGCGAATGAACGGCCCGGTCTACTTTTTCCAGGCCGTCGTCGACGGGCTGCGTCTGGGCTTTGTCTATGCGCTGATCGCGCTGGGCTACACGATGGTGTACGGCATCGTGCGGCTGATCAACTTTGCCCACGGCGACGTGTTCATGGTGGGCGCGTTCGCCAGCTACTTTGCGATCACGCGCTACGGTTGGAGCTTTGTGCCTGCGATTCTGTTCGCCATGGTCGTCTGCACGTTGCTGAATATCGTCATCGAGCGCGTGGCCTACAAGCCGCTGCGCCAGGCGCCACGCATTGCCGCACTTATCACCGCTATTGGCGTTTCTTTCTTCCTCGAATACTTTACGGCGCTCAAGTTTGTCTTTTCGGCAGACTTTATCACCTACAAACGGCCGTTTGAGGTGGTTGTCTGGAAGATTGGCGGCGTGATGATCACCAATATCACGGTCATCATCATCGTCGTCACCACGCTGCTGTTGTTGGTGCTGCAGTACATTGTGTACCGCACCAAGATGGGCAAGGCGATGCGCGCCACGTCGATGGACAATGCCGCCGCTCGGCTGATGGGCATCAACGTCGACGGCGTGATCTCGCTGACCTTTGCGATTGGCGCGGCGCTGGCCGGGGCGGCTGGCGTGCTGTATGCGATCGCCTTTCCGCAGATCATCACCTTTATGGGCATCATGCCGGGGCTCAAGGCGTTTGTCGCGGCGGTGCTGGGCGGCATCGGGAACATCCCCGGTGCCTTTATCGGCTCGCTGCTCATGGGCGAGATTGATGTGCTGGTGGTCAGCTTTTTGCCGATGGGGTCGCGCTTGCGCGACCTGTTCGCGTTCCTCGTGTTGATCGTGGTCTTCCTGGTCAAGCCCACCGGCATCCTGGGCGAAGCCCAGGTGGAAAAGGTCTAGGAGGAGGAGCCGCATGTCGTTCGCCAAAGCAGACAAACTGCGCCTCCCAGCCTGGATTCCCACCCTGCTGGTGGCCGTGGCCATCTATGTGGGCGTCTGGTACGCGGGTTCCAGCGGGTTACTCAACGCCTACTGGTACCAGGTCGTGCAGATCGCGGCGTTCACGGCCATCTCCGCCCTGGGCCTGAACCTGATCTATGGCTTTAACGGCCAGTTCTCGCTCGGGCATATTGGCTTTTATGCCATCGGGGCCTACGGCTCGGCGCTGGTCACCAAGGATTATCTCGCCAAGTGGAGCGGCTCGCAGGTGGGCGGGCTATCGTGGATGCTGGCGGGGATCCTGGGAGTGATCATCGTCATGGCGTTGATCCGGCTGGCGCGGTTCGGCAGAATCAACGCGCGCGTCCGCGCCTTTCTCGGCGCGGACCTCAAACAGCACGAACTGGGCACCATCGTCGTGCTGGTCGACCTGGTGCTGGTCGCGCTGACGCTGGCGTTGGGAACCGTGTGCGCGTGGGCGCTGCAGCGTGCGCTGGGATGGGCGCTGGGGGCGCTCTTTGGCGCCCTGTCGCCGGCCGTGGCGCAGGTGGTTGTTTTCGCGATCGCGCTGCTGGCGGGCGCCAGCCTGGCAGCCGTGGTGGCCTATCTCATCGGAATGGCGCTGCTGCGGCTCGGCTCGGACTATTTCGGCATCGCCACGCTCGGCTTTGCGATCATGATCTATACCGCGCTGCAGAGCTCGGACCTGGTCATTCCCACGATGAAGGGCGCGCGCGGCATGGTGGGCATCCCGCTCTGGACCACGTGGAGTTGGGCTTTTGGCGCGCTGTGTTTGGTGCTGATTGTGATGCGCAACCTGCTGTACTCCAGCCACGGGCGGGCGATCGTGTCGGTGCGCGAAGACGAAGTGGCCGCGCGCATGATGGGCATCGACGTGGCTCAGAGCAAGACGGTCGCGTTCGCCTTTGGTGGCTTTTTCGCTGGCCTGGCGGGCGGGCTGTACGCCCACCTGTTCGGATTCCTGCATCCCAGCACGTTCAACATCGTCAAGGGCTTTGACCCGCTGATCATCATTGTGCTGGGCGGCCTGGGGAGCATGACCGGTACCGTGATGGCCTCGATCCTGTTTGCGCTGCTGATCGAGGGCCTGCGCGTCGTCCTGCCGCAGGGCTCTGAGGACTGGCGCTTTGTCATCTATCCGATCTTTTTGCTCTTGATCATGTTGCTGCGCAAGCAGGGACTGATGGGGCGGACCGAGTGGGGCTGGCTGCGGGCGCCCCTGCCGCCGGCCAGAGACATCCCTGTGCCCGATCACCTGGCGCTTAGTGTCGCCGGCGAGCACAAGGAGGGCTGACCATGACTGCCGAAACCGCTGCATCGCGTGAGATGAGCAGCCGCGTGATCGATATTCAGAACCTCACCATGATGTTCGGGGGGCTGCGCGCCGTATCGCGCTTTGATATGGCCGTGCCGACTGGCGGTCTGTATGGCTTGATCGGGCCGAACGGCGCGGGCAAGACGACGGTTTTCAATATGATCACCGGCGTGTACGTCCCCACAGAGGGCGAGATCCTGTTCGAGGGACAGAGCATGGTGGGCAAGGCCCCGCATGCCATCACCCGTGCAGGCATCGCGCGCACCTTTCAGAACATTCGCCTTTTCCAGGACCTGACGGTGCTGGACAATGTGCGCATCGCGCTGCACGCGCACGCCGGTTATGGCCTGCTCGAGTCGCTTGGACGTCTCGGGCGGTTTACGCGGCAAGAGCGCGCCCTCACGGAGCGTGCTCAGGATTGCCTGGCGGTGTTTGGCCTGCACGACCGCCAGTTCGAGGCCGCCAAGAATCTGCCGTACGGCGAGCAGCGCCGCCTTGAGATTGCGCGTGCGCTGGCCACCGATCCGCACTTGTTGCTGCTGGACGAGCCCGCCGCCGGCATGAACCCGCGCGAGGTCGAAGTCCTGATGGAGCTGATCGGCTTTGTGCGCGACCGCTTCACACTGACTATCCTGCTCATTGAGCACCAGATGCGCGTGGTGATGGGCATCTGCGAGTGGATCACCGTGATGGACTTTGG
>DIVQ01000229.1:0-23745 GCA_002423325.1 Anaerolineales bacterium UBA6128
GCCCGAGCCACCCACGCCGGCGCCTACGGCGACAGCGGCGGACGGGGCAAACCCCGCGCCTACGACCCAAGCCAGCGCGACGACTACGCCCACGGCGGTGCCGCCGTCACCTACGCTGCTGCCCACAACCGTTCCGCCGACGCCGACGCCGATATATGGCGACGCCGCTTACCTGGCAGTGACCCGCGGCGGAGCGCCTGCCGCGCTGACAGAGCGTGCATTGGCGGCCATCGGGGGCATCGAGCGCTTTGTCAAACCGGGCTATGACGTGATCATCAAGCCCAACATCTGCAATGCCAATAACGGCCCAGAGTTCGCCTCCACAACCAACCCCGAGGTCGTGGGCACACTCGTGCGGCTGGCGTTGGGGGCGGGCGCCAAGCGCGTTCGCGTGATGGACTATCCCTTTGCCGGCACCGCCAAGGCGGCCTACAAAAAGTCGGGCATCCAGGAGGCGGTAGAGGCCGCCGGCGGCGCGATGGAATTGATGGCCGCGATGCGCTACGCCGAGGTCGATATCCCGGGGGGCAAAGACATCGCCAAGTGGACCTTTTACCGGCCGGTGCTGGAGGCTGACCTGGTGATCAACGTGCCCATCGCCAAAGACCATGGTCTGGCTCTGCTGACCCTGGCCGGCAAGAACCTGTTGGGCGTCATCGACAACCGCGGCGGCATTCACCGCAACTTGGGTCAGCGTATCGCGGACCTGACCTCACTGGTGCGTCCGCAGTTGACGGTGATCGATGCCGTGCGCATCCTCAAGGCCAACGGGCCCACGGGCGGCAACCTGAACGACGTCAAGCAGATGGACACGGTCATTGCCAGCGCGGACCAGGTGGCGGCGGACGCCTACGCCACGTCGCTGTTCGGCTACCGGCCCACTGACGTGACCTACATCGGGGCCTGCGCCGAGATGGGCTTGGGGACGATGAACCTGGACGAGGTCAAGGTCGAGGAGATCAGCCTGTAGGCTGACCCGCAATCACGACAAAAGAACAGGGGCGGAGCGTGAGCAGACGCTTCGCCCCTTTTGTTGTAAGCTCTGACTTGACCACGAGCAGCCGACCCCGGTCGGCGTCAGCGCACCACCGAGGTGACCCAGGCCTCCATCTCGGGGGAGGACGCGATGGTCTCGTCCAGCACCGTGTTGGTCCAGCTGTGCGCGGCCAGTGTGCCGCCGGCGTCGAACTGCAACTGGGCCACACCGATGCGCGTGCCGGCCGTCCCGCTGAGGGCATAGTCGGAGTGGAACAGCACGGTGCCAGTGCCAGCCACCACCTTGGGCGCTGCCATGGATGCGTTGCCGCCGGACACGATCAGGTCGATGCCTGCGATCGTCGAGGCCAGCTTTTCGTCCGCCTCCAGGCCCAGGTGCGACAAAATGATGATGATATCGGCCTCTTTGCGCAGCTCGGGCACCCACTTTTTGGCGGCCGCGGTGGGATCGGTGATCAGCACCTCATCGTCCTGGTAGGGGTCGGTGAGGCCGAGGATCGCGACCTTGTGGTCGGCGATGTTGATGAGCGTGTAGGGCTCCGCCAGCAGCGCGCCAGTCGCCGTGATGGTGGCGTTTGCCGAGAGCAACGGGAAGCGGGCCTCGGCTTGGCGCTGCTGCATCTCCTTGACCGTCAGCATGGCGATATCGAGGCCGCCGAGCGTCATGGCGTCATAGCCCATGCGGTTGAGAGCTTCAATGCTGGTGCTGCCGCGGTTGATGAGCGCCGGGTCGCGGTCGTAGAGCAGCGAGGCCCCCGCGTCGAGGACCAGGATGTGCTCGGCTGTTGCGCGCGCCTGTTCGATGAGGGTGGCTCGACGAGCCACGCCGCCGTTGGAAGCGCGTCAACCGCCGCAGACCTCGAGATAACCCCAGGTGTCATTTGTGTGGACGAGGGTCAGGGCGAGCGGGCGCTCGCCGACAGGCAGGGCGACGCCCTTGAGCGGGTCGCGCACTGTGGGCGGGCGGCCCATCAGCACTAACGCGCCCACCGAGAGGCCTACAAAGGCCAGCACTGCGACTGCCAATAGCACGAGCTCGCGCTTGGCGCGGCTCGGGGCGTCATCAGGCGCCGGGCTGGCTGACTTGATGGTGCTCATCGTGCTGTCCTCCGGTTACCAGATAGCGAACGTCCGCAGAGCGGCGCGGGTGAGGTCCTCTAGGCGGCGCGCATGCGGCGCGCAAAGGCGTCGTAGGCCTCGATGGTGCGATCGATGTCAGCGTCCTCGTGGGCGAGCGAGACGGCGCCCAGACCGTGTGCCACGTTGACGCCCTCCAGGAGCAGCCCCAGCTTGAGTGCCTTTTCCTTGAGCGTGACGTCGCCCAGCGTCGGGTCGGTCATGTCCTCGGCCGAGCGCGGGTACAAGTCGGCGTCGAACGGAAAGTAGGGCACCGAGATCGAACCCGCGGGAAAGCCGTCACTGCCATCGCGCGTGCAGCGCGCCAGGATGCCGTGTGCTGCAAAGGCGACCTCGATTCCCGCGCGCAGGCGGGCCATCCTGGCCTCCAGGGCCGGATAGACCTCCGATTCGTGCTCTACCAGGTATTGCAACAGCGTGACCGCCGCCGCGAGGGTGAGCGCGTGCGCCGAAAAGGTGCCGCCATTGAACCAGACGCGGTTGGGGCGCGTGTCGCTGGCGAGCTCAAGCAGGTCGGCGCGCCCCACCACCGCCGAGAGCGGCATCCCGCCGCCGACGATCTTGCCATAGGTGGACAGGTCGGCCTTGACGCCGAACAGCCGCTGCGCGCCCGACGCGCAAAAGCGGAATCCTGTGATGACCTCGTCCAGGATCAGCAGTGCGCCATAGCGCGCGGTCAGATCGCGCGCCGCCTGCATGAACGGTCGCGAAGCGGCCGCAAAGCCAGCGGCGCCCATGCAGGGCTCCATGATAAAGGCGGCCACGGCTTCACCCCGCTCCCGGAACAGCTCCTGCAGGCCTTCGACGTCGTTAAAGCGCACTACGGCGACCTCGTCGTCCACGCTGGACGAGATGCCCGCGGCGTGGGCGGCCTCAAAGCCTCCCCCCGTGCGCCGCACCCCCTTGAGGGCCAACGGGTTGGCGCCGTGCCAGCCACCGGTCACCTTGACCACCAGCTTGCGGCCGGTATGGGCGCGCGCCAGCATCATGGCGTACATTGTGGCCAGCGTGCCGGCGGTTGTGAAGCGCACGCGTTCGTCGCCCGTGGCGGCCAGCAGCAGGCGCGCGAATTCCTGCTCCAGCTCCAGCGTCATGCCGGTCTGCAGGCCATTGCCGCTTCGCAACTGGGCCGCCAGCGCATCGCAGATCAGCGGCGGGTTGTGCCCCAGGATGTTGGCATAGTGCCCTTGCCAATAGTCGATCAGCGTGTGGCCGTCCAGATCGGTCACGCGGGCGCCGTGGGCGTCCTCGACATAGAAGGGGAAGGGGTCGGCCAGGCGGGCGCCGTGGCTGACGCCATCTACCAGCACCTCTTGTGCGCGTCTGTGGGCGGCGGCCGAACGGGGAAATGCGTGCTCGTACTCGGCGCGCAGGACGGGCAGCAGCGCCTCGCCCCTGGCAATGGTTGTGTGGTGAGTGGCCAAAAGAACGTCTCCCAATAATAGCGTGATGAGGGTCGGGTGCTATCATACCACAGACGGCGCCGGATGCGGAACCGGGGGAGAACGATCGAGGCGAGTAACGCGGGTGCGCGCGTCACCCCCATACGCAAGCCGTCGCAGTGCATCTAGATGCGCGCGATCAACTCTCCACGCTGGAAGGTCCGGGCGCCGATCCAGACCAGGCCGAGGCCCACCACCCAGACTACCAGGCCGATCAGCAACACCAGCCCCGGGCTGAGGAACAGCAGCCCAGTCACCTGGCCCAGCATCAGCGCGACGACGGGCAGCACGACGACACCGCTGATCTGCTGCGTCTGCATAAAGCTCTTGGACTTGCTTGAGACCAGCACGGTGGCGCCCAGTGCCGCGGCGATGAGCGCCGGCGCCAGCCAGAACACCATTGGCCACCAGGTGGGCGCCGGGAAGAACAGCCGCCCCATGGCGCGATAGCCGGCGGCGTTTACCACGACCGCATAGAGCACGAACGAGAGCAGGTCGATCACCAGCGCCGGCACCAGCGCGGCCAGCACCTTGCCCAGGAACAACTCCATATCCGTCACGGGGGTGTAGAGCAGCGCTTCGAGCGTCTTGCGTTCCTTCTCGCCCGCAAAGCTGTCAGCGCTGATCACGCTGGCCACCATCAGCGGTACGATCAGGAACATCGGGGCAAACATATAGTTGCCCGCGACATAGACGTATGCCTGCAGGGGCGTCATGTCGGCCAGAGGGGCGCGCATGAACTCGGGCGCCCGGTCCAGCATCGTGATGACCTCCTGCATGTCCGCGTCGGAGGTGGGAAAGTAGGTGGGCAAAAGCACCATAGCGAGCGGCATGATCACCAGCAGGATGAGAGGCAGGATGACCATCGGCATCCAGACCATCTTGTTCTGGGTGACTTGCCTGAGGTCCTTGAGCATGATCGCGCGGATGGCGGGTCGGTTGAGGTTCACGCGACGCCTCCCGTTTGCGCGCCGTTCTGCGCTTCGATCTCAAAGTAGATCTCTTCCAGCGAGTGCTGGCGTGGCGCAACGCTGTAGATGCGCCCCCTGGCGGCGACAATGGCCGCTACCACCTCGGGGATGTGCTCCTCGGCCTCCAGTTCGGCCAGCAGGCGCCCCTGCTCAAGGCTGTGTTGGTGGACGACGGGCAAGCCATCGAGCGCGGCGATGACTGCGTCCGAGGGCGCGCCACGCAGATCGAACTCTACCCACAGCCCCTGCCACAGGCGCCGCGCCAGGTCGCTGGGCGCCCCGATGGCACGCAGGCTGCCCTGGGCGATCACGCCCACGCGGCTGCACAACTCCTGCGCCTCTGTCAGGTTGTGGGTGCACAGGAACACGGTGCGGCCCTCGCGCACGGCAAGGCGGCTGATCAGATCGCGCACCATGCGGGCGGCCGTGGGGTCCAGGGCCGCGGTGGGCTCGTCGAAAAAGATGAGTTGTGGGTCGTGCAGCAGGGTGCGGGCGATGGCCAGGCGCTGTCGCATACCCTTGCTGTAGCCGCCGACCTGGTCGTCGCCGCGCTCGGCCAGGCCGAACTCGTCCAGCAGTTGCCGGCAGCGCTCCGGCAGTCGCTCCTCGGGCACCCCGTACAGCGTGCCGAAAAATGCCAGATTGTCATAGGCCGATAGGTTCTCGTACAGGCTGGGAGATTCGGTGAGTACTCCAGTGCGGCGACGCACTTCGGTGGCATCGCGGGCCACGTCGTAGCCAAACACTCTGGCGTGGCCGGCGCTGGGGGTCAGCAGGCCATTGAGCAAACGCACGGTGGTCGTCTTGCCGGCGCCGTTGGGCCCCAGAAAGCCGAACACTTCGCCACGCGTGACGCGCAGATCCAGCGCGTCCACCGCGACCTTGTCGCCAAAGCGACGCGTCAACCCCTGGGTAACGATAACTTCATCCATCCGACTTGTCTCCCGCGCGGCACGCTGCGCTAGGCGGCGGCTTGCGCCACACAGGTGGCGCTGCCCGCGTCGGCGCTGGCGTTCAGGTGGCGGCCCAGGCGCGCGATGCCCTCGCGAAGCGCCTCCTCGCTGGCGCACAGCGAGATGCGCACGTAGCGGTCGCACGCCGGACCAAAGGCGCAGCCCGGGCCCACGGCCACGTGCTCGGCCTCGAGCAGGTTCTGGCAATAGTCGAGCGAAGAGAGCGGCTGTGCGCCGATGTCGATCAGCATGTAAAAGGCGCCGTGCGGGTAGGAGCCGTGCAGGCCCTGCTCGCGGGCGACCGCCACCGCGATGTCGCGGCGCCGCCGGTACTCGTCACGCATCTGCTGCACGCAGTCCTGCGGGCCCAGCAGCGCTGCGATCGCGGCGTGCTGAGCGATGGTGTTCACGCACGAGGCGATCGGCTCCTGGATCTTGGACATCGCCGTGATGACCGCCGGGTTTGCCACGGCGTAGCCCACGCGCCAGCCGGTCATCGAGTAAGTCTTGCTGCAGGTGTAGATGCTGACGACGCGCCCCTCATCGTCCCACTGGGCGGGGCTGTAATGCTCGCCCTCAAACACCAGGCGGTCGTAGGTCTCGTCCGAGATCAGGTAGAGGTCGTGGCGGCGACAGAACGCCAGGCATTCGCGCAGCACCTCACGCGGAAAGACCGCGCCGGTGGGGTTACAGGGGCTGTTCAGCAGCAACGCCTTGGTGCGGGGCGTCACCAGGCGCTCGAGCGCGTCGACGTCGGGGCAAAAGTCACGCTCGGGCGGCGTCGGATAGGCCACCGGCACGGCGTGCAGGAGGGTGGTCGCCATCCCAAAGTTGCCATAGCCCGGATCGGGCAACAGGATTTCGTCTCCCGGCTCCAGCAGCACGTGCATGCTCAGGTAGACGGCCTGCATGGCGCCCACGGTGATCATCACGTTGGCGCGGGTGGCAGCATAGCCGTTCTCGCGCGCCAGCTTGGTGCAGACGGCGTCGCGCAGCTCGGCGATACCAGCGTTAGCGGTGTAGGCAGTGTAGCCCGCCTTGGCAGCCCGCACTGCAGCGTCGACGATATGCGCTGGCGTGTCAAAGTCGGGCTGCCCGATCTCGAGATGGAGGGCATCCGAGAACCTGGCAGCGCTGTCAAGCATCACACGTATGGGCGAGCGTTGAATGCTGCCTACGGTCTGCGAGAGCGCTTTCATCAGTTTCTCCTTGTGTCGGGATGTATGAAGAACGCCGTGGCACGAGATCGTCACTCGCCGCCACGGCGTCGTTCATCACAACAGTGTAATGGACGGGAACAAAGCCAGTATACAGTTTGCGGGCGAATCTGTCAATCTGACAGCGGGAGAGGACGGCGATGAACGGGGCGTTCAGGGGGGGGGCGTCCCTGCAGGCCCCGTCGTGGCGCTGCTGGTGTTCGCGTGCAGGAGCGTACCTTGTGTACGTCTCCCCGCGCTCTAGGCGCCCTGTGACGTGAATCGGTACTGCACGACGCCGGTCTCGTCGGCGCTGTAGTGCCCGTAGACCAGCTGACCGTGCCAGCCCGGCCCCAGAATGCGCGGCAGCAGGCAGGGCAGGTCGTCGACCAGGGACTCGGCCAGGCTGCCGCGCCCTGCGAGGACGTCGGGCAGCGGGTACCAGGCCAGCGCGCCCTCTGCGCTCGGCAAAAGGTCACGGCTGGGCGCCCCGGCCACAAAGACGAACAGCAGCACGCCCGGTCCGCCGTTGGCATCCCCGTCGATCTGGACGAGGGCGCGCAACTCGGGGGCGGCAACCTCCAGGCCGGTCTCCTCCAGCACCTCGCGGCGCACGGCAGACAGGGGATCCTCACCACGCTCCAGGTGCCCACCCACGCCGTTGAGCCGATCGCGCCACAGGCGCTTGCCGGGCGCGCCGCGCAGCAATAGCAGATCGTCGCCCTGCGTCAGAAAGCAGAGCGTGCGCGGGATGACGGTGTATCGAAGGTTCTGGCGCGTGCCCTGGTCGTCGCGATGCATACGGCCTCCTTCTTGATGCTGTGCCGTCGGCGACGGGCGTTGACGCGGACCCCGCGATCGCGTAAGATGCCGTCGACCGACACGATAGAGGTCTGCCATGTCCGACAAACGCCCGCTGTCAGTGGTGCTCCTGAGCGCTCTGTTGTTGCTGGCCGCTGCGCCTGCGGCGCGCGCCGCCGCTGGGCCCGATCTCCGCACCCAGGCCGGTCTGACCAGCTATTCACTGGCCTGGCTGCTGCCACTGGGCGTGGCGCTGTTGGCGGTGGGGGTCAGTCAACCCTCGCGCGCCCACCAGGTGGCCACTTCACTTCCGTTGGCGCTGGCCGCGGCCTGTGGCGGCTATGCGCTGAGCGGCTTTGCCTTCCATTTCGGCGGCCTGGGCCTGGTCAGCGCCGATCCCGCCTTTGGCGCCTGGCTGGCAGAGTGGTCGCCGCTGGACCTGGTGCTGGGCGACGGCTGGGGCCTGCTGGGCTTGCGCGGCTTTGCCCTGCGCGACGATGTGATGTCGCCCGCCGCTTGGAACCTGTTCCTGACAGAACTGCCGTTGGTGACGACGGCCGTGTTACTCCCCCTGGTCGCGCTGGACGAACGCGTTCCGCGGCTGCCAGCGTTGGCGATGGCCTTCCTCGTCGCGGCGCTGGTCTATCCGCTGATGGGCAACTGGGTGCGCGGCGGCGGATGGCTGATGCATCTGGGCCAGACGCTGGGTCTTGCCCAGGGTTACCGCGACGACGGCTTGGTCTCCCTGCACTTGGTGGGCGCTGGCGCGACGCTTGCGGCGCTCGTGGCGCTGAGGCGCACCGCCCTGGGGCGCCCGCGCATCACCGAGCCCGAGCTGCCTCCAGCCTACCTGCCACTCGGCCTGCTGACCGGCGCGCTGCTGGCTACCATCGGCTGGTGCAGCGTGCTGCTCAACCCGTCAGTGGGGCCTGCACTGGACCCGCTTGCGGCGCTGCCGCGTTTGTTGGCTGCGCTGTCGGGCAGCGTGCTGGGCGCGTCGTTCTACGGCTGGCTGGTGCGTGGCAAGCCCGATGCCGCGCTGACCGGCCGAGCGATGTTCGCGGGGCTGGTCGTCGTGAGCGCCGCCATCGGCAGCCTGCCGCTCTGGATGGCCGCATTGATGGGCGCCGCCACCGGCCTGCTGCTGGCGCCCGCGATGTACGTTGTCGAACAGGGGCTCGGCCTGGACGACCGGGCTGCGGTCCTCAGCGTGCACGGCCTGGCGGCCGTCGCCGGCCTGCTGCTGGCGGCGGCGCTGGGCGGCGGGCTGCGTCAGCTCTACGCCCAACTGGTCGGCGTGGGCTCGCTGCTGGTGCTGGCCGCGCTCGTGCCCTGGATGCTGTTCGCGTTGGTGGCGCGAGCCTTTGCGCTGCCGACAGCGGTGGCCGAGGCCGTGCGGGCGCGCGCCGCGTCGCGCGCGGAGGCCCGGCATGCGCGCGCTCAGGCGCGTTTGCGGGGCCAGGCGCCCACGCTCTGGCAGCGGCTACATCGCGCGTACAGACGGCGCGCTGCGGAGGCCGCGCGGCGCCTGATGGCGCGCCCTAACCGCTAGCTCTGCAGCGCGGCGCGGTGCAGAGGCGTGTAGCGCGGACCCTCCGGGCGCAGATCGCTGCTGAACAGAACGACCTCGCGCACCAGCATCTGCGCCAGTGAAACGTCGGCGGCCGGTTGGTGCGCGGCGACGCTGCGTCCCAGCGCCTCGATCTCAACAGACGCGGCCCCTTGGCGGACGCGCGCCAGTGTCAGATGTGGCGCAAAGGCGCGCCCTTCGCGCGGGTATCCCAGCGCTTCCAAGTTCAGCTCGATATCGCGCTGCAGGGCCCGCAGTGCGCCGCTCTGTTCGTGGACGCCCGCCCAGACCACGCGCGGTCGGCGCGTGTTGGGAAAGCAGCCCAGCCCCCGCAGTTGCAGCGTAAAGGGCGCTCGCCGCGCGCAGGTCACGTCGAGCGCCCGCGCGATGTCCGCGATGCGCTCGGAGGGCACGTCGCCCAAAAACTTGAGTGTCAAGTGCGCGATCTCGGGCTGAACCCAGCGTCCCGCGACGCCGCCCGGTGCGCTGCGCAACCCGCTCTGCAGGCGCGCCAGGGCATCGAGTAACGCGCGGCTTGATTCGATGGCAACAAAGGCGCGCACAGGGGGCATCCTAGACCTCCTCAACGCGCGACGCAGTGTTGCGCAGGGCGCGACAGGCATTGCCGCCCAGCAGGCGCGCCAACTCGTCGGGGGCCAGCGCAAGCCGCCGTACGCGGCGCAGAAAGCGGCTCTGGCGCATGAGTGGATAGTCGCTGCCCCACAGCAGGCGCTCGGGCACCCACGTCAGCATGTGCTGCAGGGCGATATCCTCGTACAACAGCGGGCTGGCGGCGGTGTCATAGTAGACGTTGCTTAGTGCGGCGCGCACCTTGGGCATCAGCTCGTAGAAGGGCAGCCCGCCGCCCAGATGAGCGAACACCAGGCGGTTGTGCGGGTAGCGTTGCGCCACGTCCAGGGCCTCGCGGGGTCCCTGGTCGCACTTGCCGGGATAGGTGTGGCCCAGTTGCTCGTTGACATGCAGCATCACCGGCACATCGGCTTCGCGCGCCAGCGCCATCAATGGGTCGAGCGCGGACGCGTCGGCGAGCGCGTAGCCCTGGCCGGTGGGCATCAGTTCGCCGATGCCGGCCGCGCCGGCGCCCAGCGCGCGCTCAGCCTCGGCGAGGCCCGGGGCGCCCGCCGCTGGATTTGTCACGGCGAAGGGGATCAGGCGCTCGGGAGCGTCTTGCGCGGCGGCGAGCACATAGTCGTTGCAGGCGGCGCACAAGTCGGGATCGGCAAAGGCAAAGCCGAACGTGACGGAGCGCGCCACACCGGCGTCCTCCATCGAGGCCAGCAACTGGTCGGCGTCGGCCAGTCGGGCGCCGGGATCGCAGTACAGCAGCGCAAAGTGAGCATCGCGCTCGCAATAGGCGCTGCGGTGGCGCAAGATGTCCGTGGGCATGATGTGGGTGTGAAAGTCAACGATGTCCATGGCGCCATTGTCGACTGCGCAACGCGGACTGTCAAATGGGTTGGACATTGGCCGAGGTTCGGGCTATAGTAGCGCCATGCGCACACTGGTGATCTACAATCCGGTTGCCGGCCAGCACGATGTGGTGCGGAGCCTCGAGGAGGCCCTGGCTTATTTGCGCACCCAGGGCCACGACGTCACTGTGCGCCGGACGCTGGGCGGCGGCGATGCCACCACCTTTGCACGCGAGGCCGTGGCCGAGCAGTTCGATATGGTGATCGCCGCCGGCGGCGACGGCACGGTGGGCGAAGTAGTCAATGGGCTGGCGGGCACGGAGTGCATCCTGGGCGTGCTGCCGTTGGGCACGGCCAACGTCTGGGCACGCACGCTGGGGCTGCCGCTCTGGAGTCATGGCCGTGCGCAGACGTCGCTGCTGGACGCCGCCAAGGCGTTGCTGTCGGGCGAGGTGCATCGCATCGACCTGGGCAAGTGTGCCGAGCACTATTTTATCCTCTGGTCGGGCATTGGCTTTGACGCCGAGGTGACACGCCAGGTAGAACCTCACCGCGAGATGCGCCGCAACCTGGGCAACATCACCTACTATGTGGCGATGGTTGCGCTGGGGTTTACCCTGCGCGGCACGCGGGTGACGATTGTCATCGACGGCAAGGCGATGCGCCAGCGCGCCTTTCTGATCGTGGTCTCCAACGTACAGCTCTACGGCGGGTCGGTGATGGTGGCGCCCCAAGCCCAGTTGGACGACGGCTATCTGGACGTGTATGTGTTCAAGGGCAGCAATGCGTTGGACGCCGCGGGCCAACTGATCAACGTCTTTGCGGGGAGGCACCTGCAGGATCCCAGTATTGAAACCTACCGTGCCAAGACTGTCTCTATTCGCGCGGACAAGCCGCTGCCGCTGCACATTGATGGCGAGCCCTGCGGCTACACACCCGCGGATATCACCGTCGTGCCCAGGGCCCTGCGTGTGCTGATGCCGACCTCGGCGTCACCGTCGCTGTTTGAGGGCAGCAACCCCGAGCAGCCGGTGCGCGCTGCCGGCACGACGGTTGGTTGGGTTGAAAAGGGCAAGCAGTTGTACTCTGATTGGGAACAACGACGTCACCTGCCTCCTCGCGAATAGGTCGGCATCGCAGCCGGATCTCTCGTGCGCCGTGGGGCGGCGGTCCTCGTGGGCGCCTCGCGATCGCGGGCAGGGGTGAATGAAGGCCATGCGTCGAGTTTGCCTGATCGCGCTGATCATCTGCATTACCCAGGTTTGGTCTCCCGACGCGTCAGCAGAGGGTCTCAACCCGTCGGCTGGCGCGCCTCTGTGCCTCAGCGCCGTCCCCGGCCCCGATCTGACCCCGCAGTTGGCCATCGACCCGAACGGCCGCGCCCTGGTCGTCTGGAAGCACACGGCGCCCGGCAATGACAGCGCGGGCGTCGCGCTTGCGCGGGCGCCCGGCTGGACGGTGCATACGCTCACGAGCTTGCCGGTCGAGTGGATTGAGTCGATCGATCTGCAACTGCCGACGCCCGGGGCAGATGGCTACCTGCTCTGGACGGTCGCGGGTGGCGTGCCTCAGCGCGTCGCGTGGGAGAGTACCCAACTGCCGCTCGACCAGCCCGCCGCCACGACGCCTTCCCCGCTGGACGCGCCCGCCGAAGCCCTGACGCTGCTGGATGGGCTTGGCGGCATCCACAGCGCTTGGCTGCGTGACAACGCAATCCGCTATCTGGCCCAGCCGGCCATCTCGGTGACGTTGCCTATCACGCTGCCGGTGGTCGATGGCAGTTTGGCTCTGACACTGGACAGCGCTCAGCAGCCCCACTATGCGCTGGTGGCGCGCGCCGAGTCGGGTGCACAGAGCCTGCTGTACCTGCATGCCGACGCTGCGCCAGTAGCCGTCGCTGAGGCCGACGACATCGGCGATATACGGCTCTGGCTGGGACCCAAGGGCCAGGGGCACATCGTCTGGCGAGCGGATGGGGCGCTATTTCACGCCGCCAGCGACAACTGGGACGGCGTGCAGCGCCTGCTGGAGAGCGCGCCGCGCGCCGACCAGTGGGCGGCCGCCGCCGGCCCTGACGAGACGCTGCATCTGGCCTGGATGTCCGAGGGCACCCTCAGTTATGCCATCGCGACGGCGTCCGGCTTGGTAGCCAGCCGTTCTCTGTTGGCCGTGCCCAGCGCCGCCGGCGTACAGCTCGCGATTGACGCCTGGAACCGCAGCCACGTGGCTTGGTCGGCGCCCGATGACGAGGGCGACTGGGAGGTCTACTATTTGCCGCCGGCGCCGCGCAGCACGCAACTGGCCGTGACCGCGCCGGCCGCGGGCGAGACGCTGATCGGCGATGCCCGCGTGCAGTTGGTCACCAACGGCCCCGCCGACCAGCTTGAGCGGGTGGAGTGTTACCTGCAAGAGTCGTGGGACCCGGAGGTCGCGCCTCCGGAGAACGGCGGCGCGCTGCCGTACCTGGGGGCTGATACCGACGGGTCGGATGGCTGGTCACTGGCCCTCCCGATGGCCGTGCTGCGCGCGGGCCCAGCCTATCGGGTGATTGCCTACGGTGTCGATGCGCAGGGACTGAGCGTTCGCGCGCTGGGCGGCTGGTTTTACGCACAGCCAGCAGGAACGGCCTGGGCGCAGCCGACGGGCGTCTACCGCGGGAATAGCCAGTTAGCGATTGGCTCGGACGGCGTGCTGACCGCTACGCTGCCGCTGGTCGTCGCGCTGCAGCCTGAGGTTGACGGCCTGGCCGAGCAGGCGGCGCGCGAGAGCGCCCCAAGCCTGCTCCTGGCGACCGATCCACTGACGTCAGCGCTGTCATTCGATAGCCGGCTGCTTTCCGATGGCGCCTATCGCGTGCTGGTGGGCGAGCGCGCCTCGACGCCCGAGAGCGGCGCACTGGACGCAACGGTCCAGATCTCGAACGCGCTGCCGCCGCGCGTGCGCGTGACGGCCCCCAGCACCAGGGCGGTGCTCAACACGAGTGTGTATGCCGCAGCCGATGCCAGCGATCCGGATGGCGAGGTGAGGCGCGTCGATTTCTACCTGGAGCGCCAACGGCCGCTGCTCGAGACACCTGCAAGTGGCCAAGTGCTGTCCACGACGCCTGAGCGCGTCTGGCTGGCCAGCGACAGCGACGGCAGCAATGGCTGGGGCGTGCGCGTGCCCGTGATTCAGGCGTATGATGGCAATGACTGGACGGTGCGCGCTGTCGCCTATGATGACCAGGATCTGTCGAGCAGCGCGCTGTCGCAAGGCGCTTTTACGATCCTGGCACAACCTCGGCCGCTGCTGCGCTTGCTGTCGCCCGCGCCCGGAGACGTCGTGACGGGCGTGCAGCCGGTGGCGATGATCGCCACGCAGCAGCCTCTCGATGAGGCGGCAGCNNGGATGGCACAACGCGCCCGCTGGGGCTGCTCGCCCCCGAGCAATCGCGCTGGGCGCTCGCCTGGGACAGCGCCTCCGTCCGCGATGGGACCTACGCTCTGTTGATTATCGGGTCGCGCGGCGGTGTGCCCGTTGCGCTGGCACGCTGCGAAAACCTGCAGGTGTCCAACGCGGCCCGCGGTTGGCAGTTCAACCCGACCGTGGATGGCCAGACACTCAGCGGCTATGTGGCGATACAGGTGCGCCCTGAGCAGGGCGCAGTTGCCGCTCAGGCGATGCGCCTGTACGCGCGCGATGCTGATGGCCAGATGCGCCTGCTCGGCGTGGGGACGCCGACCGAGGCGGGCTGGCAGGTGCTCTGGGACACGCTGAGCGTGCTGGACGGGGACTATCAGCTGCTGGCCGAGCTGGATACGGAGTCAGCGATGGCCCCTCAGGAGGGCGGCGCAATGCTCGCCGCGCGGGTAGGCGTGCGCAACGCCGGCCTGCAGGCAGCGCTCAGCCCCTTTGAGGGCAACCGGCCCCTGCAGGGCATGCAGACAGTGCGCTGGACCACGCGCGGCGCTGGCGCTGGCGCCGTGGTAGACCTGGCCTACAGCCCCGACGAGGGTCGGCACTGGCTGGCCCTGGCCACCGGGGTGCCCAATGAGGGGTCTTACACGTGGGATACGACCCTGGTTCCGGACAGCGTGCAGGCGCAGGTGCGTCTGATCGTGCGCGATGGCGCCCGGCATGCCGTGGTGTTCGGGCGCAACCTGCGAGTGAACAATCAGAATGCGGCGCCCAGCGTAGCGCTGCTCCATCCTGTGGCTGCCAGTAGCCATGGCGATGACCTGCGCGTCGTCTGGGAGACGGACGATCCGGACGGCGACCCGCTGGTCATCAGCCTGGCCTACCGCCGCTTTGGCGGGGCCTGGGTGGATCTGGCGACCGGCCTGGGCGATACGGGCGCCTATGAGTGGTCGTTGGCCGCGTTGACGCCGGCGCCCGACTATGAAGTACGCATCACTGCGCGCGACCCCTCGGGGGCTGTGGGAACCGACCTGGTGCGCTTCGGACGTGTCGCGGCCAGTGTGCCGCCGAGCGTCGAGTTGCTGTGGCCCAACGGCGACGCCAGCCTGAGCGATGATACCGTCATACTCTGGAACGCCGACGGCGAACCGGGCGAGACGCTGTCCGTTGACCTGTACTACAGCGACAATGCCGGCCAGACCTGGCTTCCGCTTGCCGAGGGTCTGAGTGACACAGGCTACTATCCGTGGCAGGTGTCCTCGCTGCCGGCCGGCAACCACTATCGGGTCCGCGTGGTGGCACGCGGCGCGGCCTCAGCGACCATAGATGAAAGCGACCAGGTGTTCAGCATCGGGGCCGCCATCTGGTCGGACGCGACGTTGCTGGCGCCGCAGGCCCAGAGCACGGTATCGGGCCTGCGGCTTGTGCGCTGGTCGGTGTCAAGCGCCGCGCACGCGCAGCGATCCGTCAGTCTGCAGGTGCGGCGCGTCGACGCGACCTATTGGCAGACCCTGGGCCTCGACCTGGCCGGAGTCGGCGTCTATCTCTGGAACACGCGCCTGCTGGCTGATGGCGAGTACGATCTGCGCCTCGCCATCAGCGCTGACGGGACGCGCGCTGCCACGCGCTACACGCAGCCGACGCGCGTCACGGTGCGGAACCGCGCCAACCGTCCGCCGGAGGTACAGCTGCTGACGCCGCAGGGCGGCGAGCATTGGTCCGGTCTGCGCGAGGTGACCTGGCGCGCCACCGACGCCGATGGCGACCGGATGACCGCGACGCTCTGGCAGAGCTGGAATGGTGGCCAGCAGTGGATTCAGTTGGCGCGGTTGGACGCCGCAATTGGGCGTTACCTGTGGGACACACGCCAGTCGGCGCGCGGCACGGCGTGTACGTTGCGCATCACGGTGAGCGACGGCCAGTCGGTGACGGTGGATGTGCTTGCCCAGCCGGTCTACCTGCACAACGTTGGTGGGCTGCCGCCGACAGCGGTCTTTGTATCGCCCGACGCGGAGGGCCTGTTGAGCGCGGGTCGGGCCAGTTGGGTGGTGCAGGACGTCGACAGCGATACGCTGACCGTGTCACTGTCGATCAGCACGGGCGAGGGTGCCGATTGGCAGTCGCTGGCCGAGGATCTGCCCGCCAGCGGGTCGTATCTGCTCATGTCAGAGGTGGGGTCTGATCCGCGTGTCAGGCCCGGTGAGCCCTTCCGCTTGCGTCTGACGGCGAGCGATGGGCTGTCGGTGGTACAGGTAGAATCGGCGCAGGTTATGGTGGGCGAAGCGGGCCCGGGCACGTTGCTGCTTGAAGCGCCGGTCATAGGGCAGACCATCTCGGGCGTGTATGCGGTCGCCTGGCAATTGACTGTGCCCAACGATTACCGCGAGACCGCCGTCGCGCTCGAGTACAGCCGCGATGGCGAGCGCACCTGGCAGACGCTGGCACGCGACCTGCAGGGCGTCAGCGCGTTCCGTTGGGATACGCGTGACGTGGCGAATGGGGTGTACGTTTTGCGTCTGACGGCCAGCCTTGAGGAGAGGATGGCTGCCGAAGAGACGCTCTGGCAGGTCAGGAGCGCCCCCTTTGTGGTTGAGAACGTTGGCAGCCATGCGCCAGTGGTGTCGCTGCTGCAACCCATAGGCGCCGAGACCGCCAGCGGCACGCGCCAGGTGCGCTGGCAGGCGACCGACGCTGACGGCGATACCTTGCTGATCAGCCTGGCCTACAGCATCGATGGCGGCGTCAGCTGGCGGGTGTTCGCGAACCGCCTTGCCAACAGCGGGAGTTACGTGTGGGACACCACCATCACGCCGAACTGCGCGCGCGTCTGGCTGCGCGTGACTGCTTCAGACGAGCGCCAGACGAGTGTGGCGATCAGCCCGCAGCCCCTCACAGTGCAGAACCCCTACGCGCCCGTGGTGACGTTGCTTTCGCCAGCGGAAGGCAGCGTGCTGGCCCGCGCACAACGCATCGCCTGGCGCACGGTTGAGGAGCCGACGCCGTGGGTGCGCGCCAGTGTGGACTATACGCTCGATGGGGGGCGGACCTGGCAGAACCTGGACACGGGCATGCCGGCCACTGGCAGTCTGATCTGGGACACCAGCCGCCTGCCGGTGGGGGGCGAGGCGCGCGTGCGCGTAACCGTGTCAGACGGGTTGCACGCCGGGGTGGCCATCACGCAGATGCCGTTGCGCGTGCCCTGACGGCCGCGCCTCGGCGGGCGTACAAGGCCATCAGAGACCGGGTGACGTCGTCGGATCGGGTCACGCCTTGTCCGGCGCGATCTCCTGCAGCAGCGCCAGTTGGCCGTGATGGGTCAAATCCAGCAGCAGCGGCGTGATCGAGATATAGCCGGCGGCCAGAGCGCCAATGTCGGTGCCGGGAGCGGTCACGCCGGTTGGCGCCAGTCCGCCAATCCAGTAGTAAGGCTGCCCGCGGGGGTCTTCGCGTCGCACCAGTTCGTCGCGGTAGATGCGCTGGCCCAGGCGGGTGATCTGAACGCCGCGAATCTGCTCCTCGGGCAGCGCCGGGATATTGACGTTGAGCAGCAACGGCTCAGCGGGCGGGTCGGCCAACAGGCGTTGGGCCAGACGCGCCACAAAGCGGGCAGCGGGCCGGAAGTCGGCGCTCTCCACCGTGTCCAGCGANNCGGCGATGCCCATAATGCCGGCAAAGGCGCTCTCGCGCGCGCCGGCCACCGTGCCCGAATAGGTGAGGTCCGTGCCAACGTTGGCGCCGCGATTGATGCCCGAGATCACCAGGTCGGGGCGGCGCGGTACCAGACCCAGCAATGCGAGCGCCACGCAGTCGGCGGGCGAGCCACTCGTGGAGGTGGCGGCGATGCCGTTGGCCAAGGTCACAGTGCGCGCGTGAATGGGTGTAAAGAGTGTGCGCGAGTGTCCGGTCGCTGACCAGTTGTGGTCGGGTGCGATGATCGCGACCTCGCCAACGGGGTCAAGCTCCGTCGCGAGGGCCAGCAGCCCGGGCGCATCGTAGCCATCGTCGTTGGTCAGCAGAATCAGCGGGCGTTGTGCAGCTGCACGGTCGGGGTGGGTCATGGGACCAGGCTCGGTTGCAGGGGCGCCGGCTCATCGCGCTCGGCTTGCAGGCGCGCCAGCAGGGCTGCGGTGAGCGCATCGAAGCGCGCGCCAAATTCCTCGGTCGAAATCGGGTCCGTCGTCATGATCAACGCATCCTCGTGGTTGTCGGAATAGTACCGTTTGCGTTCGCCCACCACGCGAAAGCCGTACTTGACATACAGGCTCTGTGCGCGCAGGTTGCTCACGCGCACCTCGAGTGTAACGACGGCTGCCGCGTTCTGCAGCGCGGCCTCGATCAGGCTGACCAGCAACAGCTCGCCCAATCCGCGGCCACGCCACTCTTCGCGCAATGCCAGCGTGCAGATGTGGCCCTCGTCGACCATCATCCAGAGCCCACCATAGCCCAGCAGCGAGCGATCTTCGCGTCCGGGGCGCAGCAGCCGGCGCATACTGCGCGACAGGCGCCTCTCGGCGTCGGACTCTTGGTGCCAGGGCAGATAGCGCAGCACGCGATAGGTGGACGACAAGTTGTGTCGCAGCTCGTACTCAAAGGCGCCCGAAGACCAAGGCATGGAAAAAACGACCTGCTCTACGGCCGACACTGTGGGGACATCTTCCAGTTGCATGGGCTCGATAGCGAAGGGCAGGCCCTCCAGGATCATCATGCCGGAACCTCGGGCGATTTCAGGCGAACTGCGGCAGGTATGGGAGCGACGCCGCAAAGGTCCCATCGGCCAAAGCGGGGCCGGTGCTGATGTCCATCATCAGCCGCTTGCCAAAACTTGAGCTGCCAGCGCCGATGTAGGTGACCTTGGCCATGCGTCGACCTTTCTCGCGGCTGCTAAGTAGACTGGCGGGCAAACTGGATATAGTCGGGCTGGGTCGTATCGAGGTCATCGGTCTGCCCGGCTTGCAGGCGCTCCCAGGCCAGTTCGGCCAGGTAGCCCGCGCGGCGCACCGAGCCGGCCAGCGATGTCAGCGCAATCTGTTCGGCCTGCGGGCTGTCGAGCAGACGGTCTGCGAGCGCCGCGCTCACTTCGCCCGCCACCAGCACTTGCTCCTCGGTCGGGGGCAACCAGGCGTCGGTCTCCCACAGTTCGGTGGTGCCATCCAGCACGGGCAGACCCTCGGCATACACGTAGCGCGCCACACAGATACGCCCGCGGCCGGCCTCCAGCACAGCGTACAGCGGCCCCCCGGGGTCGCCCGCGGCGTAGGCGGTGATCTCCAGCGAGGGAATGGCAATGAGCGGGATGTCGAGCCCCAGGCAGAGTCCTTTGGCGATGCTCATCCCGATGCGCAGGCCGGTGAAGGATCCCGGCCCCTTGGCGATGGCTACGCCCGTGAGCGCCTCGGGGGTGGCCTGCTGACGGGCGAGCATCTCAGCAATCGCGGGCATCGTCTCGGAGGAGTGGTTGTTGGCGGAGCGCCAGCTCTCTTCGGCGACAATGCCGTTCTCGTCGTACAACGCCAGACTGACCAAACGGGTGGCGGTATCGATTGCGAGTAGCATCAGATTTCCTCTGCGGACTCGGCGCGCGGACCCCTGCGCCCAAACAGAGCCTCTCGCAGTTCGTCCAGCAGCGCGACATAACGCGGCCCTTCGGCCTCAAACAGCAGGCAGCGCCTGGTATCGTCGAGATAGGTCAGCGTCACCCAAAGGCGTGCGGCGGGCAGGAACTCGTGCACGCGCTCGGCCCACTCGATTACGACCACGCCGTCGCCGTGGATGTACTCCTCGAGACCCAGTGAGAGGGCGTCGTAGGCGTCCAGGATGCGGTAGAGGTCGATGTGGTACAGATAAGGGCCGTCGTCGCAGGAGGGCAGTTCGTTGACCAGCACAAAGGTCGGGCTGCAGATGACGCCGCTGACGCCCAATCCCGCGCCGATGCCCTGGGTGAGGCAGGTCTTGCCGGATCCCAGGTCTCCCTGCAGGCAAACCAGGTCGCCCGCGCGCAGATGCCGACCCAGCAACTCGCCAAGTCGGGCCGTTTGCTCTGCGCTGTGCGTGATGATGTCGAACGAGCGGTCGGTGAGAATGGGCGCCATGCTTGACCTGGTGTCTACGCGATGATGCGATATTCTGACTGATGATTATAGTGCAGTTATGGCTCCAATGCCAGTCAACCAACGCGTGTGTAGAAAACCGGGGCGATCGGGAGAATCGCCCCTACCGATAGCATGCCTGGTCCTGCCTGGGTCTGGCCGCAGGGGCGCCCGAACGTCGCTACTTGGAGCGCATCTGTGGAAAGAGGATCACCTCGCGGATGGAGGTCTGGTCGGTCAGCAGCATCACCATACGGTCGATGCCGATGCCCAGGCCGCCCGTGGGCGGCATGCCGTGCTCCATGGCCGTCAAAAAGTCCTCGTCCAGCGGCTGGGTCTCATCGTCGCCCGCCTGTGCCAGCCGGTGTTGCGACATGAAGCGCTCGCGTTGATCAAGCGGATCGTTCAGCTCGGTAAAGGCGTTGCCGCACTCCATGCCGGCGACAAAGAACTCGAAGCGTTCCACGGTATCCTGTGAGCCGGGCACCTTTTTGGCCAGCGGTGAGATCTCGATGGGATAGTCGAGCATAAAGGTGGGCTGGACTAGCGTGCGCTGCACGTGCTCGCCGAACAACTCGTCCACCAGCTTGCCCCAGTTGGGCTGCTTGCTGATCTCCAGCCCGCGTTCGAGGGCCGCCGCCCACAGGCTGTCGTAGGTGGTATGCTGCCGGATGTCGATGCCGGTACCCTCCAGCAGCAGGTCGCGCAGGGTGACGCGGCGCCATGGCGGCGTCAGATCGATCGTCTGCCCCTGATAGGTGATGACGCTGCTGCCCGTCGCCTGCTGTGCGGCGTAGGCGTGCAGCTCTTCGACCAGCCGCATCATGTCGTGATAGTCGGCGTAGGCCTGGTAGATCTCGATGGCCGTGAATTCCGGGTGGTGCTGCGTGTCGATGCCCTCGTTGCGGAAATTGTGGCCGATCTCATAGACGCGGTCCAGCCCGCCAATGATGAGCCTCTTGAGGTACAGCTCGTCGGCGATGCGCAGGTATAGCGTCTGGTCCAGGGCATTGTGATGCGTAGTAAAGGGGCGTGCGTTAGCGCCGCCATAGATCGGCTGCAGCACCGGCGTCTCGACCTCCAGAAAACCATGCTCGTCGAGATAGCGTCGCACTGCGCTGATGATGCGCGAGCGCGTGATAAAGACGCGTCGTGTATCTTCGTTGGCGATCAGGTCGAGGTAGCGCTGGCGATAGCGCGCCTCCACGTCCTTGAGGCCGTGCCACTTTTCGGGCAGCGGCCGCAACGTCTTGGCGAGCAACTGCAGCGCCTGCACTTCGACCGTCACTTCGCCGGTGCGGGTGCGGAAGAGCTTGCCCTTGCACCAGACAAAGTCTCCGAGGTCGAACAATCTGCGCAGCAGCTCGTAACTCGGCTCGCCCACGACGTCCTTGCGGGCATAGATCTGGATGCGGCCCGACCCATCGGCAAGGTGCGCAAAGCTGGATTTGCCCATGTCACGCAGCGATACCAGCCGCCCCACCACCTCCACCTCGAGCGTCTGCCCCTCAGCAGCCTGCTCGAAGGCGGCCAGCGCCTCGGCGGCCGTGTGCGTATAGTGCACCCGCGCGGGATAGGGATCGATGCCCAGCGCGGCCAGTTGCCCAAGTTTGGCGATGCGCTGCTCTCGGCGATCGGTGGTTTCGGTCATTGCTTCTCCTCCGGGGGGTCAGCGGCGCCACGGGAGGGCCGCCTGCTGTCGGGCGAGGCTGTGGGGTTGTGCGTCGAACTCGAGGGGCGTGCGCCGAGCAATGCTGCCGGCGCGGCTGCGTCAGGCGATGTTCACGATCTTGACCTCGAGCTTGCCGCCCGGCGTCGTGACTTCGATCTGGTCGCCCACTTTGCGGCCCAATAGCGCCTTGCCGAGGGGTGACTCGTTGGAGATGCGCCCGTTGGTCGGGTCGGCTTCGGTGCGGCCCACAATGGTGTAGGTTTCGGGTTCGTTGCCGTCTTCGACGATGGTGATGTCCGCTCCCAACGCGGCCACAGAGTAGGTGGCGGTCATGTCGAACACCTTGGAGTTGGCCAGAATCGCCTCAAGCTCCTGGATGCGTCCCTCGACAAAGGCCTGCTCGCGCTTGGCCTCGTCATAGCCGGCGTTCTCGGTGAGATCACCGTCCTCCACCGCTGACTTGAGGTCCTGGGCGACCTCTTTGCGCCGCACATCGCGCAGGTGGGTCAGTTCCTCTATCAGCTTGTCGCGCCCCTCGTTGGTCAAAAAGCTGTTCTCAACCATGTTCCAGTACCCGTCCTTCTCGATTATCATACAAAAAAGAGCGCCCGCGGGCGCACCGATTTAGCGAATGAGGTTACAGGCATTATAATGCGTCCTGTGAGATATGGCAAACTGGCTCAGACGTACGCGGGGCGCCGCGCGCTTGCTGGCGCGCGTCCTCGCACAATTGGGGAGCGAGTAATGCGTGTTGCGCCCAGGGGGCTGGTGGGTCTGGTGGGGTGCCTGCTGATGGCGCTCTGCCTGGGCCTGCCTTGTGCGGCACAGAATAGTATCGTGCGGGTGTGGCCGGCGCAAGTCAGCACGCGGGTAGGCGAGGTCGTTGAGCTCGCCGTGCAGGTGAACGACGTGGCGGGCCTGGTGGGGCTGGATGTCCGGCTGACCTGGGATCCCGCCCTGCTCGAGCTCGTGGACGCTGACCCTCAGGCCCAGGGCGCCCAGGCACTGCCGGGCGACTTGCCGCAGCCCGACTATGTGGTGCGCAATTTCGCCGATAACGAGACGGGTTCGGTGCGCTATGCCGTCTCGCAGACCGGGGATCATCCGCCGGCGGCTGGCTCCGGCACGGCCGTCACGTTGCGCTTCCAGGCGCGGGCGGCGGGCGCCTGTGAGGTCAGGTTCGACAGCGTCAAGCTGGTGGATGCGCAGGGCGATGCGATCCAGGCGGAACGGGCCGGTGCGGTGGTGCAGGTGGCCGCGGAGCAAGCGACGCCGCCGGCGCTATCGCCCACGTTCGGACCCGACGGCTATCCGCAGCCGGAGGTCGAGCTGAGTGCGACGCCGCAGCAGGACATGCCCACGCCCACCGGTGATGCGCCCACGCTGACCCCGACGTTCGCACCTGCGGCCACGCTGCAGACAAGTTCCGAGGCGACAGCGGCAGACATCGCGCCCACAACGCGGGCCGGGCGCACGCCCCCCGCTCCGCCCGCAGCGACGGCAGAGGCGGCTGGCTCACCGATCGCTCCGACGGCGCCCCCCGAGACGGGCGTCGTCGAGGCGGGGNNCGACGCCCGGTGTTGTAGCTGCGGCGCCCCCTGCGCCCGCGCCGCTCTACCCGCTGATCCCGTCAGAGTGGTTCTTGTGCCTGGGGATTGTGCTGCTGCTGGGCACCCTGGGCCTGTTTCTGTACCTGAGCCGAGGCGGCCAGATGGAGCCAGGCAAGCGACCGCGCGGCAGGTTGCGCTGAATCGTTGACACGATCGCGCCCGCCGCAGCCTTGACACCCCCTTCCTTCGCGTGTATAGTGCACCAATCGCGAGACCTTGCAGGAGCGCTGAATTGGTGAGTGAACTTGGTCAGCATCTGCGCGCCGCCCGCGAAGCCAAGAGCCTGACGCTGGTACAGGCTGAGGAAGCCACGCGCATCCGTCGAGACTACCTCCAGGCCCTTGAGGAAGAACGCTATGACGTGCTGCCCGGCGCAGTATACGTCAAGGGCTTTCTGCGCAACTATGCCACCTACCTCGGTCTGGATCCGCAGGCCGTCATGGCCGAGTATCTGGCTGCCGAAGGCGGCGCGGCCATCAGCATGG
>DIVQ01000229.1:23759-25740 GCA_002423325.1 Anaerolineales bacterium UBA6128
ACAATCGGCGCCGGCGCGATCCCGTGCGGGTGGCCATGCTGGTGCTGTTGGCGCTGCTGGTGATCGGCGCGGGCGCTTGGTACCTGTACAGCCGCCTGGTACTGGGTCAGGACCCCTGGCCCGTCGCGTGGATTGCCTCCAGGCTTGACCGGAGCCCGACGGCTACGCTGGCGCCGGCCACTGCTACGCCCCAAATGGCAAGCACGCCCGCCCCGCGCACGCCCACCCAGGCCCTCGCTGACACGGCGACGCCCACGGCGCTGACGCCGGAGGCTACGCCGCCGCCGACCCATACCCCCACGCCGTCGCCGACGCGCACGCGTACCGCCATCCCCACCGCCACGCCCGCGCANNCCCATCTCCCACTCTGGGCGAAGGTTTTCTCGTCACCCTGCGCGTGAATGCGCTCTGCTACGCACGGGTGGTGCTGGACGGCGAGGTGGTGCTGGAAAAGAACCTGGAGGTTGGCGAAGACCAGCGTTGGGAACCCAGACAGTCGCTGGAGCTGCGTCTGGGCAATGCCGGCGGTGTGGTGCTGGCCATCAATGGCGTTGAGCAACCGCCGCTGGGCGCCAACGACCAAGTGGTAGACTTGTCGTACACGCTGGACAACCTGCCCTGAGCCAGCGGTTCGCCGAGTGTGCGTTTGTGTATTGAGTGGGAGGCTGGCTGTGAACGTGCCGGCCTCCTTTTGTTGTCGAGGATGATGCCATGCGCTTTATGCTGACCACGTTGGGATGCCCCAAGAACGTCGTCGATTCCGAGATGATGGCCGAGCTGCTGCGTGAAGCGGGCCACCAGCCGGTGGCCGAGGCCCCTGAGGCCGACGTGCTGATCGTCAACACCTGCGCTTTTATCGCGCCGGCGCGCGACGAATCGTACGCCGTATTGCGTGAGTTGGCCGACGGCAAGCGGCGCGGCCAGTTCCTGGTGGTGGCGGGCTGTATGGCGCAACGCTACGGACTCGCGCTGCGGCGGCGGGTGCCCGAGATCGACGCGGTGATCGGCACGCGTTCCTGGCCCCAGATTGCTGTACTGCTTGCGCAACTCGAGAGCGGCGGCCGCAAGGCGCTGCCGCAGGCTCTGGTGCGTGAAGAGGCCGAGCTGGTAGCCTCGGTGAGACGCCGCGCCGAGCTCGGCGCCAGTGCGTACCTCAAGATCGCCGATGGCTGCAACGCGTCCTGCGCTTTCTGCGCCATCCCGGGGATCAAGGGCCCTCAGCAGAGCAAACCGCGGGAGGCCATTCTGCGGGAGGCGCGCGAGCTGGCCGACCTGGGCGTGCGTGAGCTGCTGCTGATCGCCCAGGACACCACGGCGTACGGCCATGATCTGGGGCAGGCGGACGCCTTGCCGGGGCTGCTGCGCGATATTGTGCAGGCGGCGCCTGCGCTGGAATGGGTGCGCGTGCTCTACGCCTATCCGCAGCACGTCAGCCAACGGCTGATCGACACGATGGCCGAACTGCCTCAGGTGTGCCACTATTTCGACCTGCCGCTGCAGCACGGCCACCCCGATGTCCTGCGGCGAATGCGCCGCCCGCACGATGCGTCCACGGTGGACGATCTGCTGAGGCGCGTTCGTGCGGCCATGCCCGACGTCTCGTTGCGTACCGCCTTCATCGTGGGCTATCCGGGCGAGACCGAGGTCGAGTTCGAGGCGCTGCTGGACCTGATGCGCGACGAGGCCTTTGACAAGGTGGGGGTGTTCGCGTACTCGCGCGAGGAAGGCACGGCGGCGGCCCGCCTGCCCGGACGCGTGCCCGCGCGCGTGGTCGAGGAGCGTCGCGAGCGGGCCATGCTTTTGCAGCAAGAGATCTCGCTGGCGCGCAACCGCGAACAGGTCGGGCGCGAACTGCCGGTGCTGATCGAGGGTGTGGGCGAGGGCGTCAGCGTCGGGCGCAGCTACCGCGACGCGCCCGAGATCGATGGCGTGGTGCTGCTGGCGGGCGAAGCGCCCGTGGGGCAGTTCGTGCGCACCCGCA
>DIVQ01000131.1 GCA_002423325.1 Anaerolineales bacterium UBA6128
TGCCGGGTTTCTCAACACCCTCCTCCGACTTGTCGCACCGGGCAACCGGTGTACAATGGCCTCCTGAGGCGTGGCACGCCCCGAATCTGAACGTGGAGGCTTCTATGCGCACAAACGTGGCTCTGCAGCGGATGCGACAAGGCAAACCCGCCCTCGGTGCGGCGGTGGAACTGGGCGCCCCCCTGGCCGCCGAGTTCCTTGCAGATTGTGGCTTTGACTGGATCCTCGTCGACGACCAGCACGGCATCTGGGACGACCAGACGTCGATGCAGGCCTACCGCGGGGCCTTTCTGGGCAACTCGGTGCCCATCGTGCGCGTGCAACGCAACGATTTCTACGTCATCGGTCGCGCCCTCGATCGCGGCGCCATGGGCGTCATCGTGCCCATGGTTAACAGCGTCGATGACGCCCGCGCCGCAGCCTACGCTATGCGCTATCCGCCGCGCGGGGGACGCTCGATGGGCCCCGTGGGCGTGGGCTTTATGCTCTCCGACTATGCCAAGTGGGCAGACGACGAGCTTTTCCTGGCCGTACAGATAGAGTCCAAAGAGGCAGTCGAACACGCCGAGGAGATCCTGGCGGTGGAAGGCATTGACGGTTGCTGGGTGGGGCCGGCCGATCTCGCCCTCTCCATGGGAGTGGACCTGAACACGCCCGAAGGCAAACGCGCCCACGAAGAGGCGATCCTGAGCGTCATCGCGGCCTGCAAAAAGACTGGCAAAATCCCCGGCCTGGCGGCAACGCCCGACAATGCTCAGCTCTGGATCGAGCGTGGGATGATCTTTATCAACTGCTGCTCAGACATGGGCTTTATGTTAAGCGGTGCCCCTGCGCTGCTGAGCAAGCTGGGTCGCTGACGGCGCACACCCCGCTGCGCTTGTAGGTATTGGGGTGCAGATTCAATGGACGTTGTGACACACCGCCAGCCGCTTCCCAGGCTGCTCGTTATCGTCAGCCTGGGGTTCGCGATCACGGTGCTGGTCAATACCCTCGAGCCCGCGGTGCTGGGGCATCGCGTGCTCGAGCTCGTGCCTCAGCGTGCCAACACCGCCATGGGTCTGACGACCTTTGCCGGGCTGCTGGTCGCCACGCTCACCCAACCCATCGTCGGCTACCTGTCAGATCGCACGCACTCGCGCTACGGGCGGCGGCTGCCCTACTTTGTGGTGGGCACGCTGCTCGTCTTGGTCGCGCTCTACGCCTTGGCCACCGCTTCTGCCTTTGCAGTGGTGTTCGCGGCCGTGCTGCTGCTTCAGCTCGGCTCAAACACCGTGCAGGGGCCGTGGCAGGCGCTGATCCCGGACCTGGTACCGCAGACCCAGCGCGGCCAGGCCGCGGGGCTGAAAGCGGTGCTGGACATCGTCGGCTTGATGGCTGGCCGCCAGGCTGCCGGCCAGCTCATCGCGCGCGCACCCGAGTGGGGCGCCACGGCCACGCTGGCCGCCGTGGCTGTGCCGGCCGCTGCACTTGTCGTCGCGCTCCTGCTCACTGGTCTCACCCTGCACGACGCCCCGGCAGCCACACCCGAACACAACAACGGACTGCGCCAAGCACTGACTGGGGCGTTCATCGTGGACTGGCGTCGTTACCCCGCCTTTGGCTGGTGGTTCCTCCACCGCCTCGCCTTCTGGGGCGCGTTTATTCTGCTGAATACTTTTCTGCTCTTTTACCTCATCGACGTGGTCGGCCTTGTGCAGGCCGACGCACAGCGCTTTCTGGCGCGCCTCTTTACCGTGCTCGGCGGCGCGCTCGTCGTCATCACAATTCCCTCGGGCTGGGTGGTGGACCGCTTGGGCCGCAAGCCCGTGGTGCTGGCCTCCAGCGTTATCGCAGGCACCGGCTCCATTGTGCTGCTCATAGCGCGCAGCCTGCCGTGGCTCACCGTGGCCGCCGCTATCATCGGCTTAGGCATCGGCATGTTCATGACGGCCAGTTGGGCCCTGGTCACTGACATCGTCCCGCGCGACCAGGCCGCACGCTACCTCGGTATCGCGAACATGGCGGCTGCAGGGGGAAGCGGCATCGCCCGTCTGGCGGGCGGCGCACTTATCGACCCACTCAACCGGCTGCTACCCATCCGGGGAGGCGGCTACCTGGTCGCCTTTGGGCTGGCCGCGGCCGCCTTCTGGTTGAGTGCCGTGGCCGCCTGGCGTCTGCCAGCGGCGCGATCTGCCCAACCCGACTGACACCAGCACTTCCAGCGCTCCCATGGGCAGACACACAAAGCAAAGCGAGGGCGACGGCAGCCCAACGCCCGCCCGGCCAAAGACAAAGGACAGGCTGGCGGCCTGTCCTTGCTTCAGTCATGCTATGTCCTGCGAGCCGCTTCGCAGTCGCTCGCGCGACACGCGTACAACCGTCATGCTTCGTGCAGGCCTGACGGCGTCGCGGGCCTGGCCCACCTATGCTCCAGCCAGGCCGCCCCGAGTGCTTGCAGTCCGGCCACAGACCCACTGCCCATAGCCCCAAGGCCAGCAACCGCGCTGGCGCGTGCGCGGCCATGCCACCGGCAGGCAGTGCCAGCGCCAGGCCCGACAGCGCCGTCAACACACAACTCAGCGCAACCGCCGTAGGCAGCACGGGCGCGTTCAGCCGCGTGGTGATCGCGACGACACCGATGGCCACGGGAACCGCGCTCAGCAGCCAGACGCGCTGCCATGGCGGCGGATCGTACCGGGTGCGCATCGCTCGCGCGAGTCTGCCCGGCACCCAGTTCGCCACAGCATACACCACCAGGACGACGCCTGCGGCCACAAGTCCAGCCATCCAGTACCGACTGGACGTTCCAGCATCAAACGGGGTGGCCCCCAAATGGCCGTAGAGGAACACCGCGTAGCGATCCGCCAGCGCAAACCAGTAGTAGAACAGTCCCAGCACACACGCGGTGACTGCGATCGCGTGCACAGCAACCCACGATAAGCCACTGTCGTTGGCCGGCTCACCCGCAGGCACGCCCTCAGGCGTCGACATCGACCCGCCCACCTCGGCGTCGGAGCACATTGATCCATCGTCCTTCATGTCGGCCTCTGGCATAGCATTGCTGCGCCCCATAGTCGCGCCACTAATCGACTGGCGGGAACATTGCCCGCAGCGCGCCTTGGGGCGACATCGCCACGATCTGATCACCGCGCCAGTCGATGGTGTGCTTCACATAGCAGATAGACTCGACGGAGCGCCGCTCCGCCATGGCGAACGTCACGGTGCAGGCACGTCCAGCCCGCCGCAGCAGCAGGTAACCCTCGACCAGCGGCCCCAACCAGAGTTGCCCATCCACTTCAGCTCGCAGCGTGCCTGGTTCAGCCCAGGGCGGGATGCGCACCAGCACATTGCGACCCCTGTCGTTCTCGATCTGCAGTCAGCCCTCGCGCGGCAGGTCGCTGTTCACGCGCACGCCCTCGGCCTCGGCGCTGAACAGCAGGTTAACGCGCCCCCCCGCCTCGTCTGATGTGATCGCCGCGCGCAGCGCTTCACACAGGGCATCCACTGCGCCCGAGGGAATGTCGTACGTGACCAGCGGTGAGTCCTTGTCCAGCACGTAAGCGCTCGGCGTCGGAAAGCTCCAGCCGCCGCGCAGCCGCGACGCCCGGCGAGACAGCGCCCGCTCCGAATAGCGCGTACTGCAGCCCCGCAAGATCGTGCCAGATGGACTCGTCAACCTGGTCGCCAGTCGCCTGCTCCACCATCCCGATAGCATGCAGGCTACGCGCCACCGCGTGGCACAGATCCCATGGACCATGCTGCTGGAAAGGCTGTAACGCACCGTCCTTGAGCCCGATGGCCCAATGGGGTCGATGCCGGGCGTCGGCGTCCAATTACCCCACCAGAGCGTTCAATCCGTCGCGGATCCGCCGGGCCAAATCGACCGGCGCGAGCAGATCCCCGCCGGCCGAGGACCGTTTGGGCCGCAGCAGATCGCGGAACGCCTGTGACTTTTCAGACTCGTTCAACACGCACGCCTCCCAAAAGACTATTGACTTCCAGCTTTAGTTTCTTTGACGCGTCGGCATACCCGGCCGTCAGGACGTGCACGGGCGTAGCAAAGCCCTCGTGTTTTTCAGCGAATACCTTGACGTCAGCGATCAACTCGTTCACTGTCAGGTCCAACTCGATCCCCTCGGGCAGTTTGACCTTTGTGTCGCCCAGCAGATGGCTGACGCCGATCGAGGTCTCGCCGTCCGGCATCTCTGCCTGAGACAGATCCAGGCGCGCATCTCCAAGAATCATGGAGATGTCTTCGTTCTCGACCTGCCAAACGCCCTCATGCTTCACATCGCCCAGCACCTTTTGCGTGACCGCGACGCCCTCCGGCAGCATACGCGGCCTCAGGATCATCCACGTCCCGATGCCGATCAGCGCAAGCGGCCAGAACCATTCACCCCAGCGGATATCCAGAAGCCCGCCGAGCACTCCCAGCACCCCCAAAACGATCAGGGCGACCCCAAACACCAACAAACCCTGTTTGCGCATCGCTCCCTCCCTTTGAATGCAACTGCTCTACAACGCGGTCACGGGACTTGCCAGCGCAGCACCCCCATGTGATAGCGCATGTGCGTTTGCACGCCACTCGCATAGTACGCGGTCACGACGGTCCCATCTGCCAACTGCACACTGGTCGGATAGCCCGCATCTCGCGCGTCATCCAGAGTCACCAGCACAGAAAGCGCCCCCCAGGTTTGGCCGCCATCGCCGCTGAGTCGCACACCTACGCCTGCCAGGCCCGGGTTGCGCAGTCCCAGCGTCAACAGCACGCGCCCATCGGCCAACTGCAACAGGTGTCCCGGGTGTTGGTTCGGCAACGAAAGGTCGCCGCGCATCGTCCACGTGCGGCCCAGATCCCGACTAGAGAACAGCGCCAGATGGGCGTCCCGCACGGTACGGATCGCCGCGAGCCAGGCGCCATCCTGCAGCACGGTCAGCGCCGTCTCGTTGTAGTCGGCCGCACCAATCAATGCTGACTCTCTCCAGGTATGCCCATCATCGCTGCTGAAGAGCACGAGGGCGTCGTTCACTTGCCTGCTCTCAAAGCTGTACAGCGCCGCCGCCAGCACGCCCTCCGGGCCTTGAACGATGTCTCCAAAGGGGATGAGCTGATGGTACCCCTGTGGCAAGCATACGGATTGGGCCCGCTGCCAGTTGCGCCCGCCATCGTAGGATCGGCAAGCCTCTGCCGGCAGGAACTGTGACGCGCCCTCAGGGGGCTGTTGGCCGCGCGGCGCCTTGTGGTCGTATCCGGAGACGAGCGCCAGCAACGCCCCATCGTGCGCCACACCGGCCGCGTGGTTCATCCTGACCGTCCCAGGCGCATGGGCCGACACATCGCCGCGCTTCGTCCAGAGATGACCCCCGTCGTCGCTGGCCCAGCATGCTACGTCGCCCTCCCAGCCACCATGGCAGGGCTGGTCGAACAGCAGAGCGACAATATCACCGTTCGGCAGCAGCGTCAGGTTGGGCCAGGCGCAGACATCATCGATCGCCACGTAGCGTTCCATATCCACCTCCGCGCCATCACATCACGTGTTCGGTCCGCTGAAGCACACTACGAGGCAGCCCGTCGTCCAGATTGCGCCAGTATTCAGAGTACCCACCGACCCGCACGATCAGGTCGCCGTATTCCTCGGGCGCCTCAACGGCCCGCTGCAGCGTCTCCTGATCAATCACCGTGATCTGCATCTGCATGCCGCCCAGGTCAAAATAGGTACGGATCAGCTCCTTCACGCGATCGCGGTTCTCGGCCGCGAACATGGAAGGCGCCAGGCGCAGGTTTGTCACCAGAGTGCCGGGCGCCAGCCCCTGCGGGATGCCGGCCACCGATCGCGCCATCGCCGTCGGCCCGCTGTGGTCGCGGCCTGCAACCGGCCCGATCGAATCGGCGATCAGCTCGCCCGCAAGGCGCCCATCGGGCGTGGCCATCACTGGCATACCGGCGCCCACATAGGTCACGAACATCAAGCATGCCGGCAGGAAGCGTCCGCCGCGCCAGGGGGCGTAACGCCGCAACTCGTCGAAAACCAGTCGTGCCACGCGCTGCGCCATCTCATCCGCGACCGCGCAGTCATTCCCATAGCGTGAACAGCGCAAGATGCGCTGTCGCAGGGCCTCATACTCGGCAAAGTTGCCCTGCAGGGCCTGCCAGTAGGCCTCTGCCTCCACGTCGCCGCCATCAAACACCAACTGCTTGAGCGCCACGAGCGCGTCGGCCACGTTGGCCAGCCCGCCGACATTGACCACGCTCCAGTTGTAGCGCGCGCCTCCGGCGTTGTACTCCACCCCGGCCTCCAGGCAGTCGTCCACGAACAGCGTGCGGATGGGTTGCGGCTGGTAGCGCGCGTGCTCGGCCTGCGCGCGGCTGACCTGCTCGGTCAGGCGCGCGACCGTGACCCGTAGTTCGGCCGCCCACCCCTCCCACAGCGCTTCAAAGCTCTCTGCGGTCGTGAGGTGCTTGCGCAATGCCTCGCTCAGGATCAATGGGAGGTTCAGTCCCGCGTCCAGCGACCCAACGTTGGAGCAGCCATGCACCATCAGCTCGGTACAGCCGCCAAACGCAAAGTGTACCAGGTCCTTCGGCGGCAGGTTGAGGTGCGCCTCGCGGATGGCGCGCAGGTAGGCTTCCTCATTGTACAGCGCGGGGATGCCGCAGCCCGTCGCGATGGTGTCCAGAGCCGCGTCCAGCACTGCCTCGGGCGTCTGGGTGCTCAGCCTGAGGGCCAGGTTCGGCCGCCGATGCCCACGGGCCGCCTCGATGCAGGCCAGCGTCAGCCGGTTCGCCACCGACGCACCGTCAGCGCCCGTCCCACCGATCGCCACGTTCCAGCCGCTGTTGGCGTTGACGTTGTCCCACAACTGGGCCACCAGCGCCACGCCCTCGGCGTGGGTCAGCGCACCCGTGTCCAGATCGGCCTCGTAACACCTCCCCAGGTCCTGGTCAAAGCGCCCCAGGTTGTCGGTGCCGTCGATATAGTAGAGCCAGTTGGTGGCCACCAGCGCCTCGTAGAAACTGCGCGCCGGCCGTTCGGGCACCTGCTCCAGCGCCGCCACCAGACGCTGCCAGGTCCACCACTCGGCCGAGGCCGCGTCGCTCGGCTGGGCGTTGCGCAGCGCCGCCAGACCGCGACAGTGCGCCTCGCGGATCCCCTCAAGCGTGTCCTGCATCGCCAGGTAGAGATCCTCGCGCTCGGTGTCATTGCGCGCCCGTGCTGCGGCCAGGCCGCGGGCGATCCGGTACTCGTAGGAAGCCAGACCCTTGCGCAGGACACGACCATAGTTGATGATCGAGTGAGTATAGTTGCGCCCCCCCAGGCTGATGTCCGGGTCGATGGGGGCCCCCACCTGAGGATAGTCGCCCAGTACCGCCAGCAGCCCACGGTACGCCTCGCCCGCCCAACCTTCGGCCTGGCTGGCGCGCGCCTCCAGCGCTCGGCGGTCGATCGTTAACGAGTGCGAGTACTCGAACCGAACCACCGGCAGGCGCTCGACTGCGGCTGGCCGCCACCATGAGTAAGGCCCCGCGGGATACAGCGCCTCGCCGCGCCATTGCGGCAGCGCGGCTCGCGACAACTGGCGGCGCACCGCGCCGGCCATCTTGCGCAACGGGCTGCGCCCCGGGTACTCAAGAAAGCCGGCCGCAAGGTCCTCCCCTAATGCGTACAGGCGCCCGATCAGTTCGGCGTCCGCGTCCAGCCGCGCCAGTACAGAGTCAGCAGAAAACGGCGTCATCTTTGCCTCTCATGGAACGCTCTCTTGTCGCGTCCGTGCGCGTCATAGCGCAGCCATCGGCACGACACCCGGCAGGTAGTCGCGCTTGATCTTGGCCACGTAGGTGTACAACGGGTCGACGAACTGCGTGACGCGCGCCTCCAACACCTGGCTTAGCAGCATGAACGCTTCGGGCTCCGGCATGCCGTAGGTGTCGGCCATCCAGTAGATTAACTGCTCAGTGGCGATGCGGAAGGCGTCTTCGGCAGGCCGCGCGCAGCCCACGGTGATGATGTGCGTGTCGTTCACGATCCTGGGCCAGACCATGCGATTCGGTCGTGGCAGAAGCGTTGCGCTCAGCGTGACCCGCGCGCGGCATTCGATGCCGCCCCCGCCACAGATCTCTCCATCGCCCATGATAGCGTGCACATCGCCGATATGCAAGAGCGCCCCGGACACATTGACGGGCAGGTAGAGCGTCGCGCCCTCACAGACCTCCTGCACATCCATATTGCCCCCATAGCGGCCGGGCCACGCGTTGCTGAACACTTGCTCCGCGGGCGCCGTGCCCAGGGTCCCCACCATCGGGGCCACCGGCAACTTGAGCGCGTCGCTCCATTCCACGAAACCATCCCGGATCGCCACGGTGCGCGTTACCACCCCCCACTCGCGCTGGCGGATCCAGTCGGGAAAGGCCGAACTGCCCGGTCTGCTGGCAGTGTACCCGACCGCTTCGGGCACGACCTCGTGGATCTGCACCGCCACACACTGCACCGGCTCGGCTCCCTCCACGGCCACCACCACGCAGGGATTCGGTCCCGTTCCCAGTTCCGGCCGATAGACATCGGTCACGCTCCTGAGCCAGGGGCCGGAGCAGAGCTCGGTCTCCACTTGAATGGTCTCTCCCGGCACCACTGTCGCCGCAGGCCTGTTTTGCGCACTATGATAGCGGTATACGACGTCACGATTCACCCTACGCATGGCAGTCCCTCCTTGCAGCCGATTCGTTAACTGAAACGACGGCCCACCCCTGCACAACACCGGAATGGGCCGTCGAATGCGGACGACTGCTGATGTACGCTCAGAGCTTGAGCCCTTCGACAGCGCCGCGGATGAACCACTTTTGCATGAACACGAACACCAACACCGCTGGCAGCACCACCAGCAACATCACCGTGTAGGTCACGCCGGGCGATGGCAAGGTACGTGCCTGTGCCAGGTTGTTGGCAATCGTCGTGACACGCCACATACCGATTGGCAGCGTCATCTTGTCGGCGGAGCGGATAAAGGTCTGCGGCAGGATGAACTCACTCCATCCTCCCATGAACTTCATGATGCCCACCAACACCATGCCCGCCGTGGCCAGCGGGAACATGATCTGGAAAGCGATACGAAGGCTGTTGGCCCCGTCCACCTTGGCCGCATCCTCGATCTCGGATGGGATGTTCAGGAAAATCTGGCGCATCAGGAACAGCGCCGTGCCACCACCTCCCGTGTAGACGAGGATCAAGCCCCACAGCTTGTCGATCAATTTGAGCGTCCGCATAAGCGTATAGAGCGCCATCAGCGTGCCGCCTGCGGGGAGGAACATCAGCACAATGAAAAAGTAAAAGATGGCATCGCGCCCTCTGAATTTGAGCCGCGCGAACGCATAGCCCGCCAGCGACGCAATCGCAACCGTCAGCAGGGTACTCACCACCGTGGTATAGATGCTGTTCCGATACAGGATCAGCATGTAGGCTGCCCCCGAGCTCTGACCGCCTTCGCCGATCCCGCGAAACACATAGACATAGTTCATCACCGTGGGGTTGCGGGGCAGCAAGGAAGGCTTCAACTCGTAGAACTCTTCCAGCGTCTTGAAGGAGGACCCTGTCGTCCAGATGAACGGAAAGATGCCAAAGCTGGCAATCAGGATCAGACACACGTGCAGCAGCACGCGCTTGATGGTCTTGTTGATCCGAGGCAAGTTCATGATCGTTCTCCCCCTGTTGGGTTGCCTTGACGATGTGCCACGTGGCGCCTCCCCGAGACGACAGCCACGCGCTCAGAGTGCGGTCCCTCCACGGCCGAGCGGATGAACCGCCCCCGCATCGACTCGGACGTGATCACCACCGAACAATGCCGATCTATCGGTACTAGGCCTTTTCGGTGGGGAACAGCTTGAACACAAGGCCGGCCAGAATCAGGTTGCACACGCCCGCAAAAAAGTTCATCGCCGCGCCATAGCCCATTCTGGCAGTCCCCTGGAACGACACCTGCCAGGAGTAAAGCGACAGGGTGCGCCCAATGGCCTGTGGCCCCGTTCCAAAGGTCCAGACGTTCACCAGACCGCCGCCCACCCAGCCAACGTTCGTCACAAGGTACAGCAGCATGATGTTGCGGATGCCGGGCAGCTCCACATGCAAAAGCGTCTGCAAGCCGTTGGCGCCGTCAATCTTGGCCGCGTCGTACAGCTCGCTCGGAATATTGTACAACCCAAGCAGGAAGAGCAGCATATTCCAGCCAAAGCCCTTCCAGATGGACGCCACCGCAATCGCTATCCAGTACCAGAAAAAGTCAGACGTCCACGCCGGAGGATTGGCCCAGATCTTGAGCGTGTCTCGAAGAAAATAGTTGACATAGCCAACATTTCCGTCGAGCAGGTACGTCCACATGGGCATGGCCGCCGCTTCCGGAATCACCCAGGCCAACGTGATGAGCACGCGATACAAGGACGCCAGCTTGGGGTTTCTGACCCTGTTAAGCATCACGGCAGTAAACAGCGCCAGGGCAAACGTGAAAGGCACAGTCCAGGCCCACATGTTAAAGGAGGCCTTGATTCCCTGGATCACCGCCTTGTCCTTGAACATCTTGACAAAGTTCTCAAAACCGCAGAACGAGGCCAGTATTGGCCACGTCTCGGGCTTGAACATCCGGTAGTCCTGGAAGGCGATCAGAATGCCGCGAATATACGGATAGCCACTGAAAAGCATCCACATCGCGACCAGGGGCAGGATGAAAACATAGCCCTCGATACTGCCCCAGCCCTCGCGTCTGATGTTGCGGACGCTCTCGAAAAAGGCCGCAAACTTGCCCTTTTCCTGCTCGGTCACTGCCGTAGCTGTCATGAGCCCTGTCCTTTCTTGCGCGCAATCAGAAGCCAGGCAACTGCGGACCTGCACATCACCGGTCTTGCCCCCGGCCGACAGCGCATAACGCGACGCAGCTGGAGTCCTGCCAGTCGACCGGGCTCTGGCGTAACTCCGGTCCGACCAAGCGCCAGGTGTCAGGTAGCCGCGAGCCCGCGACCCTCGCGCGGCAACGCTGCAGAGCGCAGCTTTGACCGGAAATGCGCCGGATGCCGTGCCGTCTCCGATCGACGCTCACCGGCGTCACCGATTCCGCCGAACCGCGAACTGTGAGCAGCTCTGCCCGCGAGCGGGGTGATGATAGCAGCTGATAACGCAGCAAGGGGAGGAGTAGGCCTCCCCTTGCCTCTCTTCAGCAGACTCGCACAGCCTATTCGGCTTCGGCCATCTTGGCCTGGATCTCGTCCATCGCGTCCTTCATCGCCTGCTCCGCGCTCTTCTGGCCCTGGAGGTAGGCGACGTACTGCGGCCCGATGACGGTGTTCTCCATGCCGTACCACGGGGTGATTGGCGCCGGGACGGCGTTCTCCAGCAGCGGGAGCAGGTTCAGCGCCCAGTTGCGGGTAACGTCATTCTCGTTCACATAGTTCTCATAGTTATAGTACCAGGCGCTCAACTTGCCGCCCTTGAACACGCCCGCGCCCATGGGCGGGTTCTCCGGATCCATCGCCCAGACGTAAAAGTCGGTGACGGCCTGCGGATAGGGCGCGGCCTTGAACAGGTCAGCGCAGCTGAACCAGAACATGGTGCCGGGCTTGCTGACACGCGGGTTGCCAATGGGCGTCGGCACCATCGCCAGCTTGTCATAGCCAAACACCATACCGCCGCGGCTGCCCTCGCCGTGCATCATGATCTCGGCTGCCAGCTTGCCGGGATACAGAATGGTCTCCCAGCCGCCTGCTGTCTCCCAGCCTTGCGGGGCCAGGCCAGCATCGACGCACTTTTTGGTCCACTCCATAGCCTCGTACCAGCCCTCGTCAAAGATGTTGACAAGGCCCTGATCGGTGTAGAGATTCTCTGGAAGGCTGTACACCTGCTGCATGGCCGCGGGATAGCGCCACAGGCAGTTCGGGATGGGAGCAAAGCCCCAGACGCCCTCAGCCTTGTAGGCCTCCTGCACTTCCTTGCAGACCTCGAACAGATCGTCCATGGTCTTGGGCGGTTCGTTCTGACCCACCGCGGCGAAATAGTCCTTGCGGTAGATCAAGGCATCGACGTCCGCTTGGAGCGGCCAGTTGTACCATTGACCCTGATACGAGCAGTCGCCCTGTGCTGACTTCAGGAACTTGCCGGGACCAAAGAGCCTTTCCTTGGCTTCCTGATACTGGGACGTCTCCGCGAACGGGTCGATCGGCTGGACCGTGCCGAGCGTGATCGTATTGGCCAGTTGCAGGAAGGGCGTCATGCAGTTGTGGCCGTTCCACGGAACCTCTTCGCCAGACGCCATCATTTCTACCAGCACGGGATCTTCAGACATCTTGCCCGCGGGGTCAAAGACAATCGTCACCTGGTCTTCTTCGCGCTCGGGCAGAGCGTTGAACGCCGCCGCCTGCTGGTCGAACGGCATTTCCGATTCCATCCAGCCGCAACGCGCGATGCGAACTTCCTTCTTGCCTTCCTGCTCGACCACCTTCTCTACGACGGTGGTCACTTGCTTCTCGACGACCTTCTCTACCTCTCTCGTGACCTCCACCGTCTTGGTGCAGGAGGCCAGAGCGGCGCCCCCCATCGCCATACCGGCGAGCTGCAGGAATTTACGACGCGATGTCTTCTCCATTACGGGATCTCCTCTCTCGTTCTGTACGGGCCAAACTACCCTGCACGACCAAGGAACCAGATGCAGACGATGACTCGCAACTGGATGCCGCAACCCGAAAGGGTCTATGGCACCCGACTGTGCATAGACACTCCTTTCCCGGATGCTGTTTGCGGCACATGGGCGCCAGGGGCGTACGATGGCCGGCGACCGGCAGGAACAAGTGGATAAATGAGCACCGAGTAAGCGGATGTGGACACAGAGGGGGGGGATTCGTTGACACACACACAACACGCAGCGCCCGTCATGTGGGCGTTACAGAGATCAGGTCCGACCGCACGCGAAGCCTTGTTGACTGACTCGTTCACGCACTTCACCCGTGAACTAGCTGGCGTGGGCGCTACGACAACCGCTGCGTTGCGCTTGTATAGATTGACTGCATTCCGTATCCGCGACAGGGCCCTCGTGGCGTCCCTTGCGGACACTGCAATTGGCGTGAGGAACTATCGGTTGATAGGCATCCCTTCGCAAGAGGTTCGTACTTTGGTCCAAGACGGTATAATCATACCATACAGGAATATCTCTTGTCAAGGCTCTTTCGGGCTGGCAGACTGCGGATTCGGGCTAATCAGTGATGCGCCCAAAATCCGGGGCGTAGCTTGAGAGCACCGAAGCCACCGATTCGCCGCGGTGCACTGCGCCGATGATGTTGCCCAGCCACTCGCCCAGGTGAATCACGCGCAGGTTCGGCAGCTTGGCGCGTGTGGAAGCCGTGATAGGCTGCGTGTTCGTGCACACCATCCTGCAAAAGCCCGCCTGAGCCAGGTTGTTGACCGCTGATCCCGAAAAGGTCGGATGGACAAAGCTGGCATAGATGTCCCTGGCGCCCGCCTCCCGCAGGATCTCGGCTGCGCCCAGCATCGTGTTGCCCACGTCCACCTCGTCATCGACGATGACCACATTGCAGCCAGACACGTCGCCGATCACCGTCAAACTGTCGGTCTCGCTGCCACGGCGCCGCTTTTCCACAAAGGCAACGGGGGCGTGCAGCGCCTCGGCAAAGTTGCGCGCCTTTTTCGCGAATCCGAGGTCCGCAGCTACCACGCACAGGTTCGGGATCTGCATCGCGGCGATGTAGCCGCTGAGTAACGGGAATACGGACAACTCGTCGCCGGGGATGTCAAAAAAGCCCTGGATCTGTCNNCATAGAAGGGCATCACCGCCGTGATGCGCCCCGCCGAGGCCCGGCGCAAGGTGTCGATCAGGATGAGCAGCTCCACCAGGTTGCGGTTCACCGGCTTACACGTCGGCTGGATTACAAACACGTCGCGAGCGCGTACCGATTCCTGCAGCTGCACAAAGATGTTCTGGTTGGGGAATTCGCCAATCGATACTTTGGTCAGCGGCACACCCAGCGCGTTGCTGATCTCACGCGCCAGGCCCGGCGCCGCTCGGCCACTCACAAGCGCGAGCTCCCCATAGATCGACCTCTCGCAATCCATGCGCTCCTCCCCGCTCCCAGACTTGATCTCGCCGCATTCTAGTCACGCCCATGAGGACTGTCAACGCAAATAACGCATCTACATCCTCTGCCCACCGCGCGCATCCGGCGCGACAACGAAAACAGCCACGACCAGTAGGTCGTGGCTGCTCGCGAACTCCGTATTGCATTGACTGCAGCGCTGCAAGTACCGCATAGGGGAGTCGAACCCCTGATCTCCTCCTTGAGAGGGAGGTGNNGGTGTCCTGGGCCACTAGACGAATGCGGCGCGTTGCGCACACCGGATTATACCGACCTGAGGCGGGCTGTCAAATCATCCGCCGTGCCCCATCCGAATGCTGACAACTGATGGGGCCCCGTGTCCGCGCCAGCGCCGCGCGCACAGTCTGAAGCACCCAAGCCAGCCCGTTTCGCTCCCAGTCCGAACACAGGTATACTGTCGTCATCTTTTCCGAAGGAATGCTCCGTGCAGATCACCGATGCCCAACTGCGCCGCCTGCTGAGTCACGTCCAGAAACCGGGACGCTACGTTGGCGGCGAATGGAATAGCGTCCGCAAGGACTGGCGCGTCGCACGCGTGACGCTGGCCCTCGCCTACCCCGACCTGTACGAAATTGGGATGTCCAACCTCGGACTGGCTCTACTCTACGACATCGTAAACAAACGGAACGACCTGCTCGCCGAGCGCGCCTATGCCCCCTGGCCCGATATGGAGACGGCCCTGCGCGAAGCCGACCTGCCGCTCTACTCTCTCGAGACGCATCACAGTCTCGCCGATTTCGATGTCGTGGGTTTTACGCTGCAGCATGAACTCACCTACACCAACGTTCTCACCATGCTGGACCTGGGCCGTATCCCGCTGCTCGCCAGCGCGCGGGGCAGTGACGATCCACTCGTGATCGCGGGCGGCAGTTGCACCTACAACCCCGCTCCCATGGCTGATTTCATCGACGCCTTTGCGATCGGCGAGGGCGAAGAGTTGATTGTCGAAGTGCTCGATGCCGTCGCCGCTTGGAAGGCGTCCGCAGGGCCTGCCGAAAGGCGGCGCGCACAACTGCTCGAGCAGCTTACGCAGGTCCCCGGCGTGTACGTGCCGGCGCTTTACGCCACCACCTACGCTACCGACGGCGCGCTCGCGTCTATCCGCCCCCGCACCCCATCGGCTCCGCCACGGGTCTGCAAGCGCATCGTCGCTCGACTTGTGCCAGTCCCGGAGCGGCCCATTGTGCCAACCATGGAAGTCGTCCACGATCGCGCCGCCATCGAAATCCAGCGCGGCTGCAGCCGCGGCTGCCGCTTTTGCCAGGCGGGCATGATCTACCGGCCCGTTCGGCAACGTCCGGTCGAAGAGACGCTCACCGCTATCGACCACATTCTGGCCAATACCGGCTATGGCGAGGTCTCACTGGTATCGCTCAGCTCCAGTGATCACACTGGCATCGAGGAACTGGTGGCGCAGACGATGGCGCGGCACGCTGACCAGGGCGTCTCTGTTTCGCTGCCGTCGCTGCGCATCGACTCGTTCTCGGTGCGCCTCGCACAGATGATCCAGAGCATGCGCAAGACCGGCTTTACCTTCGCCCCGGAGGCGGGCAGCCAGCGCTTGCGCGATGTGATCAACAAAGGGGTCACCGAGGACGACCTCATGCGCACCGCCGAGGCGGTCTTCCGCAGCGGATGGAATCGGCTAAAGCTGTACTTTATGATCGGCCTCCCGACCGAATCCGACGACGACGTGCTCGAGATCGCACGTCTGCTGCGCGCCATCCGCAAACTTGGCCGCTCCGTGCGTGACCGACGCGTCCAGATCAGCGCCAGCGTGGGAACCTTTATCCCCAAACCCTTCACGCCTTTCCAGTGGGAGCCGCTGGCGGACCACGCTGTCGTCGAACAGCGCCAGCACATGCTGCGCAGCGCCGCCCAGGCCGACGGCATCAAGATCAGCTGGCCAGATTGGGACAGCACCTGGCTGGAGGCCCTGCTGAGCCGCGGCGACAGTCGCCTCGGACGCGTCATCGCACGTGTGTGGCGGGCCGGCGCTCGTTTCGAAGCCTGGAGCGAGCACTTTCACCCAGCCCTCTGGCGCGCCGCCCTGGCCGAGGAGGGCCTCGACCCTGATTCGTGCACGCAGCGCCAACACGACCAATCCGAGACGCTGCCGTGGGACGTCATAGACGTCGGGGTGACACGCGCCTTTCTGTGGCGCGAACGGGAGCGCTCCCTCAGCGGAGAGCTTTCGCCTGATTGCCGAGAAACCTGCCATGGCTGCGGCATACGGGCGGCCTTCTCCCGCGAGCGCGGCGTGCTCGAAAGCGACGACTGGGGGTGCCCGGCCTGATGCAGACCCTGGTCGTCCAGCGCATGCGCCTCACCTTCGGAATCTCCGAGCCCCTGCACTATGCATCGGTGCTCGACCTCGGTCGTCTCTGGGAGCGACTGCTGCGTCGTGCGCGCGTGCCGTTGGCCTACACCCAGGGCTACAACCCGCATCCGCGACTGCAGTTCGCGGCGGCGCTGCCGGTGGGCTACACCAGCGAATGCGAATTGCTCGACCTTTTGCTCGCTGAGGAACTGGAGCCCCAGACCTTTTTGGCGATGATCGCCCCCCAGTTGCCCCCAGGCTTGACCGTCACCCACGCCGAGGCCATCGCGCTGCACGCGCCATCGCCCCAGGCCGGGATGCGGGCGGCACACTACCGCGTGAGCGTCTGCACGCCCCGCAGCGCCAACCAGGTAAGCGCTGCGCTCGACGCGCTGCTGACGCGCACGCAGATCATGCGCGAGCGCCACAAGAAAGGCGAGATGCGGGCCTACGATCTGCGCCCGCTGATCGACAGCCTCACGCTGTCCGGCACTCACGGCGCCTGCCACACACTGGAGATGGTGCTCCGATGTGGTCAGGAGGGCTCTGGCCGCCCGGAACAAATCGTCGATGCGCTATCCCTCGACCACACGGATCTCACGATCCATCGCTGTCGCCTCACATGGGGCGATCCCCCGGAGGACAAGGCATGAAACGAATCTGGGCCCCCTGGCGCATGGAGTACATCCGCTCCCCCAAGTCACAAGGTTGCATCTTTTGCGAAATGCTTCGCGCGGATACTGACGCCGATAACCTGATATTGTACCGTGGCGAGCACTGCTTTGTGGTGCTGAACCGCTACCCGTACAATAACGGCCACTTGATGGTGGCCCCGGCACAGCACGTCGACGGCCTGGACGGCCTAACGCCCGAAGCCCTGCTCGAGATGATGCAGTTGGTCAACTTGTGCATCGACGCACTCAAGCAGACCATGGCCCCAGACGGCTGCAACATCGGCATGAACCTCGGCACCGCCGCCGGAGCGGGCATCAAAGACCACATCCACATGCACGTCGTGCCGCGCTGGACGGGAGACACCAACTATATGCCGGTTTGCGCCGATACACGCGTCATCGTCGAAAGCCTGCGCGATTGCTACGCTCGGCTCAAACCGGTTTTCGACGCCTTGGGATCAGCAGAGTCTTCCCAGTAGGCAGAATTACGAATATCTGCTAGAATGTCCGACAATGCGCAAAGGTGGTACCTTGCGTCTTGTGCCTTGCGGGGGTTACGTCCAGATGCCGGATGCGGCGACCTATTTCAAGCCCGTGCTCGACAAGGGCTGGATCAAGCTGGAAGAGTGGATGGGTGGCGACGCCGCTGTGATCCGCGGTGCCCGTATCTGCTATCAGTCGGAGGCTCATTCGGCCGACGCCGACGAGCGCCTGATTCACCGGCTGATGCGCAGCGAACCCAAGCATAATACCGTTTTCGAGCACGCTGTGCTTCGCTTTCACGTCAAGTGTCCCATTTTCGTAGCGCGCCAATGGATGCGTCACCGCATCTGCAGCTACAACGAGCAATCGCTGCGCTACTGCCTCGCTGACCGCGAATACTATATTCCGCAAGGCGATGTGCAATTGCGCGAATCCTACGTGAGCCACATGGAAGCCTCGTTTGACCTGTACGAGCAACTCGTTGCTGCAGGATGGAAACGAGAACAGGCCCGTGGTGTTCTGGGAACTGCAATCTATACCCAGTTCATCTGGACAGTGAATGCGTGGTCCTTTATGAACTGGCTCTACAAACGCCTCGATCCAGGCGCTCAGTGGGAGCACCGCCAGTATGCCGAGGCCGCGTTGGCAATCTTTGGAGAGGTCATGCCTATCACCGCTGCAGCCTTCACCCAATCGGTGCTGAAACAATGAGACCCTCCTGGGATCACTACTTTATAGAGATCGCACGCCAGGTCGCCACGCGCTCGACCTGCCTGCGCCGCCACGTGGGCGCGGTGATCGTTCGCGACAAGCATATCCTGTGTACCGGCTACAATGGTGCGCCGCGTGGTCTGCCGCACTGCGAGCTGACCGGCTGTCTGCGTCAGCAGCTCGGCATCGCGTCCGGGCAACGGCTGGACATCTGCCGTGCATTGCACGCAGAGCAGAACGCGATCATCCAGGCGGCCGTGCATGGCGTCTCGACCGAGGGTGGCACGATTTATGTCACCCATCAGCCCTGCTTTACCTGCGCCAAAATGATCATTAACGCCGGCATCGTCCGGATCGTCTGCGCCAGCTCTTACCCTGACGCGATGGCGCGCGACATGCTGCAAGAGGCCGGCATCGAGCTGGAGGTCTGGGAGCAGGATGAGCCCCCTGCTCCGGAGACCGATTCTGAGCAGTCAGACCCGAGTGGCGAAGGACCCACGGAGTAGTACAGGAGTAACCATGTCCGCAGATAATGCTATCGAAAGACTGCGGCAGCTCAAAGATGAGGCCCACATCGGCGGCGGCGCCAATGCAATCGAAGCGCAACACGCAAAAAACAAGTTGACGGCGCGCGAGCGCCTGAACGTGTTGCTGGATAAAGACAGCTTTCAGGAACTGGACGCTTTGGTCACGCACCACGTGCACGACTATGGGCTTGAGCGCAAGATCACCCTCGGAGACGGCGTCGTCACCGGCTACGGCACGATCAACGGCCAGCTAGTCTATGTCTACGCCCAGGATTTCACCGTCATGGGGGGATCGCTCGGCGAGGCTCACGCTGCCAAGATCGTCAAGGTCCAGGACCTGGCGCTCAAGAACGGCGCCCCCATTATCGCCCTGAACGACTCTGGCGGAGCCCGCATCCAGGAAGGCATCCTCTCACTGGGCGGCTATGGCGACATCTTTATGCGGAATACGCTGGCCTCGGGTGTGGTGCCGCAGATCTCGGTGATCCTGGGGCCATGCGCAGGCGGCGCGGTCTATTCGCCCGCGCTAACCGACTTTGTGTTCATGGTGAAAAAGACCAGTCACATGTTCATCACCGGACCCGAGGTGGTCAAGGCGGTGACACATGAAGACGTGACGTTCGACCAACTGGGCGGCGCCGACGTGCACGCCCAGGTCAGCGGCGTTGCGCATTTCTGCGCCGAGACTGAAAAGGACTGCCTGAACGACGTCCGGCAGTTGCTGTCGTACCTGCCGCAAAATAACCTGGAAGACCCGCCGGCACTCTTCCCGCGTGACGATTCGGCGCGCGCCGACGCGGCTCTGAATAGCCTGGTGCCCGAGAATCCCAACGCGCCTTATGATATGCGCCAGGTGATCGAGCACATAGTCGACACCGGCAGCCTGCTCGAGATCCACGCCCAGTATGCACGCAACATGCTGGTTGGTCTCGCGCGGCTCGATGGCATGGTGGTCGGCATCGTCGCGAACCAGCCCGCCGTGCTGGCGGGCGCACTCGACATCAACGCGTCGGACAAGGCCGCGCGCTTTGTGCGCTTCTGTGATGCCTTTAATGTCCCGCTGGTCACCTTTGTAGACGTGCCCGGCTTTATGCCCGGCCTTGCGCAGGAACAGGACGGCATCATCCGCCACGGCGCCAAACTGATCTTTGCATACTGCGAAGCCACAGTGCCCAAACTCACGGTGATTACGCGCAAGGCCTATGGCGGCGCCTATATTGTGATGAGTTCCCGACACGTGCGCGGCGACCTGAACTTGGCATGGCCAGGCGCAGAGTTGGCGGTAATGGGCCCTGAAGGGGCCGTCAACATCATCTACCGCAAGGAGCTCGCCGCCGCCAGCGATCCTGAGGCAACACGCGCAGCGCTGGTCGCCGAATACAAGCAGAAATTCGCCAATCCTTACCTGGCGAGTTCATACGGTTATCTCGATGCAGTCATCGAGCCCGCAGAAACGCGCGCAACGCTGATCCGCGGACTGCGCATGCTGCAGAACAAGCGCGAGAAGAACATTCACAAGAAGCATGGCAACATGCCCCTGTAGGCCTACTGAAAGGAACAGTCCATGAGCTCGAATCCACTCAAGCTGACCGACACGATCCTGCGCGATGCCCATCAGTCGCTGCTCGCGACGCGTATGTGCACCGGCGACATGCTGCCGATCGCTGACCGTTTGGAGGCGGTTGGCTTTCATTCGCTGGAGATGTGGGGTGGCGCGACCTTTGACTCGGCCATGCGCTTTCTCAAGGAGGATCCCTGGGAGCGCATCACCGCCCTCCGCAAAAAGATGCCCACTACCAAGTTTCAGATGCTGCTCCGCGGGCAGAACGTGGTCGGGTACAAGCACTATCCCGATGACATCGTCGAAAAGTTTGTCGAGTTGTCGGTCAAGAACGGCATCGACATCTTTCGCATCTTTGACGCGCTGAATGACATCCGCAATATGGAGTGGGCCATCGCCTGCGTCAAAAAGTACGGCGGCCACGTCCAAGCGGCCTTCAGCTATACCATCAGCCCGGTGCACAGCATCGACGCCTTTATCAAGCTCTCGCAAGAGCTCAAGGCGATCGGCGCCGACTCGATCTGCATCAAAGACATGGCGGCCCTGTGCACGCCTTACGTGGCGCACGATCTCGTCAGCCGGCTCAAGCAAGAGGTTGGCCTGCCCGTCCAGTTTCATACCCACAACACCTCCGGCTTTGCCATGGCCACCATCATCAAGGCCATTGAGGCGGGCGTCGACATCGTAGACACCGCCATCTCCTCGATCGCAGACGGCCCCGCGCAGCCCCCGACCGAGTCGGTGGTCGCTATGCTCAAAGACACCGAACGCGATACGGGCTACGATCTGCCGCTGCTGGCCGACATCGCCGACTATTTCAAGCAAGTCCGCATCAAGCATCTCAGCAAGTTCGAGATGGGTATGCGAACGGCCGACGTCCGCGTGTTGCTGTACCAGATCCCGGGCGGAATGCTCTCAAACCTGGTCACCCAGTTGCGCCAGCAGGGGGCCGAACACCGCTTTCCCGAGGTGCTCCTCGAAATCCCGCGTGTGCGCGAAGACATGGGCTTCCCGCCCCTCGTCACCCCTACCAGCCAGATCGTGGGCACGCAAGCCGTCGTCAATGTGCTGACCGGTCAGCGCTACAAGATCATCTCGCAAGAGGTCAAAGAGTACTGCCGCGGCATGTACGGGCGTCCGCCCGCGCCCCTCAATCCCGAGCTGGTCAAACTGGCCATCGGCGATGAGGAGCCGATTGCCGGCCGCCCGGCAGACCTCCTCGAGCCCGGCTATGAAAAGGCCAAGGCCGAGATCGGCTCGTTGGCGCACAGCGAGGAAGACGTCATCTCGTATGCCATGTACCCCACACAAGCGCGCGACTTTTTCACGCTGCGCGAGGCCGGTCAGACACGGCCCATCGAGCTGCCGCGTATTCCTGCAGACAAGCCTGCGACCGAAGCCAAGGCGCCAGCGGCCGCCGCACCGGCCGCACCCGCCGCACCGCAAGCCGCGACGCCCGCGCAGCCCGCGTCGAGCGCATCGTCCGCATGGAAGATGTCGGGGCGCACCGAAAGGTAGCCCTGCGCTTCGTCATACCGTCACACACGGAGAGGTGAGCAAGCGATGATCGAAAACCTGAACGTGGGCCTTCAGGTCACAGGCCTGGGCATGGCGCTTGTGTTCCTGACGCTCTTTATCTGCATGCTGGTTATCATCCTGCTGAACCGCCTGTTTCAGGCGCAATCAGCAGCCCCTGAGGCCACGCGCGCACCTGCGCTTGCCGCAGTGCCAGCGGCGCCCGTCGTCACGGGTGAAGAGGCAGCCGCAATCGCCGTAGCGATTGCATTGCAGCAAAGAAAAGCCAAACCGGAGGCTCCGAGCATCGTGTCCAGGCCGACTGGCGAAGAGATCGTCGGCGGCGTCATGATCGTCAAACCCATTGTGCCCGCCCCCTGGAGTGGTGCGGCACGCAAAGACAATTAGGGGGGAAACAGGGTGAGCATCTACGAGATTACCATCAACGGAAACAAGTACATCGTCGAGTTGGGTGATATGGCCGCCTCGCCTGTTGAGGTGGTCGTGAACGGCGAGCGCAAGACGGTCGCCTTTGCCGATGCCGCTGCAGCGCCGGCGGCAGTGCCGGCCGCGGCTGCGGCTCCGGCACCCCAGCCAGCTGCGCCTGCCGACAAGCCAGCCACCCGCGCAGCCGGGGGCGAGGGCCAGCCCGTGAAGGCGCCCATGCCTGGCAAGGTGCTCTCCGTTGCCGTGCAGGTCGGCGCCCAGGTCAAAGAAGGCGACACGCTGCTGACCTTTGAGGCCATGAAGATGGAGATGCCGCTCAGCTCCACCCTCACTGGCACCGTCACGGCGGTCAATGTCGCTGTGGGCGACACCGTGGCCTACGACGACACGCTGCTGTTCATTGGATAGGGGGACGAACCGTGAACGTTAATGGACTACAGGACCTGCTCGTAGGGTTCACGAACCTGACCCTCGGCAACGTAGCCATGATGATCGTAGGCGGCGTCCTCATCTGGCTCGCTATCAACAAGGAATACGAACCGCTCTTGCTGCTCCCCATCGGGTTGGGCTGCATCCTGGCCAACCTTCCCGCCACCGGGATGCTGGACGCGGGCGGCCTGCTCAAAGTACTGTATGACGCCGGTATTGAGAATGAGCTCTTCCCGAGCCTCGTCTTTATCGGCATCGGTGCAATGACCGACTTTGGGCCGTTGCTTGAGAACCCCAAGTACATGCTCTTTGGGGCGGCCGCGCAGCTCGGCATCTTTGGGGCCATGCTGCTCGCCATCCTTTTGGGCTTTGACGTCTACTCTGCGGCCTCTATCGGCATCATCGGTGCGGCCGACGGTCCCACGTCGATCTTTGTCGCTTCCGAGCTGGCGCCCGAACTTGTGGGCACTATCACCGTGGTGGCCTATTCCTACATGTCGCTCGTGCCCATCATCCAGCCGCCCGTGATGCGGCTGCTGACGACGCGCAAAGAGCGCGCTATCCGCATGCCCTATACCACCAAGAATATCTCGCGAACCACGCGCATCCTGTTCCCGATCGCCGTCACGCTGGTCTGCGGCCTGATCGCCCCCAAGGCGACTCCGCTGATCGGCATGCTGATGTTTGGCAACCTGGCGCGCGAGGCCGGCGTGGTTGAGCGCATCAACAAGGCCGCCCAGAACGAGATCGCGAACATCGTCACGACCTTCCTCGGCATCACCATCGGCTCAACGATGGTCGCCGAGACGTTTCTCACCGTGGACACGCTCAAGATCCTGGCCATCGGCCTGGTGGCTTTTGTCGTCGACACAGCGGCGGGCGTCCTGTTCGGCAAGCTCGCCAACGCGCTTTCGGGCGGCAAGATCAACCCGCTCCTCGGCGGCTGCGGTATCTCTGCCTTTCCCATGTCCGCGCGCATCGTGCAAAAGATCGCTCGCGACGAGGATCCCGGCAACTTTTTGCTGATGCACGCCATGGCCTCCAACACGGCCGGCCAGATCGCCTCCGTTATGGCGGGCGGCGTGGTGCTGGCGTTGCTCGCGCACTGACCCTGTATGCACACACACGGGCGCGACCATGGTCGCGCCCGTGTGTTTTCCTTGCGGCTCTAGGGCCCGCTTCACTCGACGGTAACGCTCTTGGCCAGATTGCGCGGCTGGTCGACATCGCAGCCCCGGCGCAACGCGATATGATAGGCCAGCAGTTGCAGCGGGATACTGACCATGATCGGCGCCAGATGCGCCGAGCAGTGCGGCACCCACAGGACATCGCTGGCCTTGTCAGCCACCTGGTCATCGCCTTCCTCTGCCACCGCAATCACCCTGCCCCCGCGCGCCACCACCTGCTCGATGTTGCTAAGCATCTTGTCTCGCACGCGGTCGCGCGTGCAGATCGCCACCACGGGCAACTTGTCATCGATCAGCGCGATCGGCCCATGTTTCATCTCTCCTGCGGGGTAACCTTCGGCGTGGATGTACGAGATCTCTTTCAGCTTGAGCGCGCCCTCCAACGCGGCGGGATAGTTGATGCCGCGCCCCAGGTACAGCACGTCCTGGCTGCTGCTGTAGCGCTCGGCGATACCCGCAAAGTCATTCCCGCCCGCCAGCATGCCTCCAACCAGGTTGGGCAACTCACTCGCAGCCTGCAACAATGCCCGGCGGCGTGGCTCGTCGAGCGCACCGCGCACTTGCCCCAGGTATATGGCCAGCAGGTAGGCGACCACCACCTGCGAGGTGAAGGCCTTGGTGGAGGCCACGCCGATCTCGGGACCCGCGTTCAGGTACACGACGCCATCAGCCAAGCGCGCCGCCTGACTGCCCACCGCGTTGACCAGCGCCACCGACTGCATGCCGCGGTCGAGGGCCGTCTGCATCGCACCCAGCGTGTCGGCAGTCTCGCCCGACTGCGTGATGACCAGCACCACGCTGCCGGGCGCCAACAAAGGCTCTCGGTAGCGGAACTCGGAGCCATAGTCCACTTCGACGGGGATGCGCGCGAGGTCCTCGATAAGGTACTTGGCTATCAGGCACGCGTGCCAGGCGGTGCCGCAGCCCACCGCGTGCAGCCTGCGCAGGTGCGGCCAGACGGGACGCAACGGATCGAGGTCCGGCAGAACCACCGTGCCGCGGTCGAGGTCGACACGACCGGCGACCGCGTCGGCCAGCGAACGCGGCTGCTCCATGATCTCTTTGAGCATAAAGTGCTTATAGCCGCCCTTGGCCGCCATCAGCGGGTTCCAACTCAGAGTCGTGGGCGATTTGGTCACGATCCGACTCTCCATGTCAAAGCACTCGACTCCGGTCGCAGTGACCATGGCAAGTTCGCGGTCACCCAGAAAGATCACGCGCTGCGTGTACTCGAGGATCGCGGTGGCGTCCGAGGCCACCAGCATCTCGCCGTCGCCTAACCCGACCACCAACCCCCCAGCGTTGCCCGCGCGCGCCGCCACCAAGCGGTCCGGCTCGAGAGCGCTGAGCACGATGATCACGTTCGAGCCCTCGATCTGCCGCAGCGCCGCGCGCACCGCCTCCAGCAGAGGCACCGCGCCTTGCTGGTAGTGGCGCGAGATCAGCAGGGCGATGACTTCGCTATCGGTCTGCGACGCGAAAACGCAGCCTTCGGCCAGTAGCCCGGCCTTCAGCGCCACATAGTTCTCTACGATGCCGTTGTGAATCAGAGCCAGCATGCCGTCGGCGTCGGTGTGCGGGTGGGCGTTGCTCTCACTCACGCAGCCGTGGGTCGCCCAGCGCGTGTGCCCGATGCCGATCTGGCCGCTCAGCGGCGCATCGCGCAGCGCCTCCTGCAGGTTGCGGAGTTTCCCCACACTGCGGCAGCGCCTGATTCCCTCCGGGCCCAAGACCGCCAATCCCGCCGAGTCATAGCCGCGGTACTCCAAGTGCGCCAGGCCTTCGAGCAATACCCCGGCGGCCTGACGCGGCCCTACATAGCCTACAATGCCACACATTGGATCTCCTTCCGGCGCAGCCGCATGCTCGGACGCCCCAACGCGCCTGCGTGCGGATGGCCCATTTCCGAGATGTGACTGGCGAGAGTGAAGGGGAGGTGAGAGTGGGGATCCCAGTAGGCTTCCGCTGATCAGCGGCACGTTGCCGTTCGATTTTCCCCGTTCGCGCCCAGCGGCGCGGATAGGACCGGGTTAGCCCCGCCTCGCGGCGGGGAACCTACGCCTCGTCAACTGCCCCCGCGGGGCAGTCCATGCGCTTGCTCCCTTTCGATTCGGTCGGCTCGCCCGCCGACTCTGGCCAAGGCAGGAGAGGTCAGCCTGCCTTACCTGCGCCTGGTCGGATTGCCCGCCAGGGACTGTGCCCGGCGGCGTCTGCCTCCTTTCGCCAGCAACGAACTGGCAACGTCGCTCATCACGCCCGCCAAGCTGACGGCGACGCCCCACTGCGCCGCCAAGTCCTCCAGGCGGAGTTCATCCAGCGTGACGCGATGTGCATCGTCCTCGCCCGGCGCAAACATCACGTCGGGCAGAAACACCCTCTCACCCAGATCACGACCACGCAGCGCAGCCACGACGTCCGCGCCGGTCAGCAGCCCCGACACCGTCACGTTCGCACCAAAAAAAACGTTCTCCACGGGCACTGCCTGCAGATCAACGCCGGCAAGCGCGCCCAGTTCGGTCGCCATCGGCGCAAGCACGGGAGCGATGAGCGTCCCGCACACGAGCGTAGCGCGTCGGTCCTGGCTCCGCCCATGCTTGCGCCTGGCCCAGCCGCTCTCCAAATCAGCGCGCAGCGCCGTCCAATCGTCGAGCAACTCGCGCACCAGTCCCACGCCGTTCTCGCGCTGTGCGTCATCATCGTAGAACTCTGCGTCGGGCACCGGCACGCCAGCCAGAAGGTACATCTCATCGGATGGGAACACCCAGGTGCGCCCGGCACGATGCCGGAGGGGCGCGCCACACTCGTCTACCAGCGTCAGGATCTCGCGCGCCTCTTCGGGCGTCAGTACGCGCAGGCCCCCACGGTGATAGCGCGTCAGCCCCACGGGCACAATCGCCAGGCTGCATACCGTGGGCCACAGCCCCGCGAGGTCGGCGATGCTCCGTTGCAATGCCTCTCCGTCGTTCCAGCCAGGCACGACCACGATCTGCGCGTTCACCTCGATGCCCAGGTCACCAAGCCGACGCAGTTGCGCCAGAACGTCAGGTGCCTCGGCGTTGCCCAACATGCGCCGGCGCAGTGCCGTGTCCGTGGCATGCACCGAGACGTAGAGCGGGCTCAGGCGTTGCTCGCCGATACGCTTCCAGTCGGCCTCGTTGAGGTTGGTCAGGGTGATATAGTTGCCAGTGAGGAAGGAGAGGCGGTAGTCATCGTCGCGCAGACAGAGCGTCCGACGCATCCCACGAGGCATCTGCCGCACAAAACAGAAAGGACACTGATTGCTGCACTCGCGCAGCGCATCAAAGAGGGGCGAGCAGAACTCCAGACCCAGATCCTCGTCGAGATCCCGCTCTATGGCGATGCTATGCAGCTCACCTGCACGCTCGACAACCAGATCGAGGCGCTCATCGCTCGTATAGAACTGATAGTCTACGACATCGTGCAGCCGATGACCGTTGACCGACGCCAGCACGTCGCCCGGCTCGATCCCAACCTCGGCGCCGATGCCCTCGGGCCGCACAACTGACACGACACCGCCCATCGACGCGGGCATCTAGCGCCTCGTTCGACAGGCACGCTTGCGGCCGCGAGCGCGCCCGCGGCCCCCGGACTCCCCGATCAGCTCCACGATACGCGCAACGACTTCATCCACGGTCATGTGTGTGCTGTCGATGACGGTGGCGCCCTCCGCAACGCTGAGCGGCGCCTCCTGCCGGGTGCTGTCGATGTAGTCGCGTCGCTGCAGATCGGCCAGCACCTCCTCATATTCGGACGCAAGCCCACGCGACACATTCTCAAGATGCCGCCGGCGCGCGCGTTCCTCCACAGTTGCGTCCAGGTAGATCTTGACCTCGGCCTTGGGCAACACCACCGTGCCGATGTCGCGCCCCACGACGATGACACCGCCGCCATCCGCAATGCGCCGCTGTTGCTCGGTCAGCGCAAGCCGCACGCCCCGGTAAGCAGAGACCGGCGAAACCTGGCGGTTGACCTCAGCCTCGCGTATCTGCCAGGTGATGTCCACGCCATCGGCCAGTACATCGTATTGGCGACCATCCTGGGCGCTGGCCGCCTTGACCTCGATCAGCAGGCTCTCGGCAAGTCGCGAGATCGCCGCCTCGTCGTTGATGGGCACCCCACGCTCCAGGGCCGCCCACGTCACGGCGCGGTACATCACCCCCGTGTCGAGATACAGGTAGCCCAACCGCGCCGCCAATGCGGCCGCCACGGTGCTCTTGCCCGAGGCCGCCGGTCCGTCGATTGCGATAGTGAGTTGGCCCACGGTCTACCCTACCTGCGTCAGTTTCAGCACAATAGTCTTGATCTCCCAGGGTCCCATGTCAAAGCAGATGGTATCTGCTTCGAGCGGAAGCGGGCGCACATGATCGCCCAACAGGTTGGTCTCTTCCGCATCCTCAACACGCGCGTGCACGCGCAGCTGCGCGCGCGACACGCTATGGCCCGTGGCTTCGTACAAGCGCACCGCGACACGGCCGTCCTGCATCGGGGTCACCGCAGAGATCACCAGCGCTGGCGACGACAATTCCATCCAACCCCAGCGCGACGGCATGCGGCCGGCATGCGGCGCGGCCGTTCGCGCGGCGAGCGGGTGGTTGAAGGCCAGCCCCTCTCGGTAGACTTGCGCCGCAGCCCAATCCCGCTGGTGGGGCACCAGCGCATAGTCGAACGTGCGCGCCACCTCCAGTTCGAAACCGGTATCCGACGACATCCCCGGCTCGTAACCCCCGCCAAAGCCGTACGCCACAATGCACGTCGATCGCAGCAGCGACAGCATCAGCGTGTCCTGCGAGGTCACGTTGCCGGACAGCCCCCGGTTGAGCAACGCTACGCCGCGCTCGTCCGTGCCATAGTCGCTCCAGTTCTGTGCCGGGAATTCAACCCCCATCGGCCGCTCGCTGGCCCCGAAGGGGATCTCTTGCACACAGCGCCCCTGCCGGATGCTGGTGGGAAAGAGCGCCTGGTAGCGCACAAACTTGGTCTGGTTCACCAGCGTCGTCCGCAGTTCGATGCGGCGCACACCGGCGTACAGCCGCACTCGCGTGGCAAAGCTGCCCTCGCCACCGAAGCGATGCTCGACGGCGACCTCACTGTACACCGGGCCGCGCGTAACAGCGCCGAATGCAGCCCGGTCGTCGTTGCTGAATGCCGCCTGACCTGCCTGCGGCACGGGCTGCTGCCGCGTCATCGCAATGCGACTGCCTCCATCCAGCGGCTCGTACAGCTCCCAAAAGTCGCCGTGATCCTCCTGTCGCGTCACCACGTTGGCCTCGCCGCACAGCGCCTCCCAGGCGCCCTCGCGCACCCACACACTCGTCAACGCGCCCGTGCAGGGATCCACCGCCACACGGTAGTGCTCGTTTTCGAGCAGCGCCCGCGATCCGGCAACCTGCTCGCAGAAGGCGGGGGCCTGCAGCGCTTCATCTGTGCAGATCACGTGGTAGACCACATGGCCCAGCGCAGGAACGCCTCTAGCTACGAACAGCACGCGCGCCCGCAGCAGCGTCCCATCGGAATGCCACTCAGCCTCTTCGAGTTGGCAGGGCACCTCCTGGCCGGCCGCGTCGACGACGCGCAGGCCACGCGTCCCCGGACGCGTCACCCCCACTTCGGCCGTCGCGACGTCCGTGCGCACCCAAGCCTGCGTGTTCCAGACAATGACGGGGATGCCCTCCCCGCGCGTGTCGATGGCGTCGCTCAGCCCGCGCTCAGCGACGTCGATCTGCTCCTCGACCAGCCGCCGCGCATACCCATAGCTCTTGACGGTATCGTCGTATACGGCGTCAGTCATGACCCCGGAAGCCAGGTCGTGCGTCTGATTGAACAGCACCGGCTCCCAGGCACGCCATAGAGCCTCCGTATCGCTCGGCGTCCCCAGGCCCTGCCGCAGCGCGCTGAGCTTTTCCGCATGTGTCAGCAGCCGCTCCAAGTCGCGCTGCTCCTGCTTTAGCTCAATTCGGCTGCTGTACGCGCCCTGGAAGATCGGATTGAGTTCGCCGGCGACAACCGGCCATTCGTCCGACGGGGCCACGGCGCGCTCATAGTCGCCGGGCACCGCAATGCGCAAATCGAACTCGCGCTCGGGCAGACCATTGAACTGCTCCGCGACTTCGGCCACCCAGCCCTCGGGCTCGCAGACATCCGCGCCGGCCGGTGCGGCGCGCTGCTTGAGCCGCGATTGCCGATCCAGCAGGTGATAGCGCTCGTGCATGAATGCGGCAAAGGCCAGCAGTTCTCTGGGCGAGCCCCAGCCAATCGCGTAGCCGTGTGCGAGCCAGTAGGCGGGCAGGCGTGAGCCGTCCAGTCCCTGCCACAGGAACTCGCTCGGAACATCCCAGTTGGCCACCCCGCGGAAGAACCAGAACGAATGATACCCGGCCAGTCGCATAATCTGCGGGATCTGAGCGTGGTGCCCAAAGGTATCGAGTTGCCAACCGACCGTGACGTCCAGGCCCAGACGCTCGCGGAAATAGCGCCTCCCAAGCTGGATCTGTCGGACAAACGATTCGCCGCTCGGCATGTTCACGTCCGGCATCACATCGGTGCCACCGACGATCTGCAGCCGGCCCTCGGCCAGCATATGGCGGAACAGAGGCTCCTCGGCAGGATAGCGCTCCAGGAAGGGCTGCACATAGCACGCCTGGTCCAGCGTGAATCGGTATCTCGGATCGGCCTGCAGCAGATGCAAGGCCCGCAGAATGTTCGGCAGGCCCACGTCCAGGTAGGCGGCGCGCGTCTTGAAAACCGCTCCCTCCCAATGCGTGTGGCCGATATGCCAGAAAGCAGGCCGATCAGCGGGATCGTTTGGTCGCATTCGAACGGGGCCTCCTGGCCGGAGTCTTGTGCTCACTGCGGCCGCGCCCCTCGCGGCCTGCGGGACGCCCGCCTGCGCGCGGCGCAGATGGTGCTGGGCGCGGCTGGCGCTGCTCGGACATTGGCTTGGGTTCGGCCGAAAGGCCCACCCCCACGCGCAAAGCGCCCACTTCGCGCGATCCCAGCCAGCGCCCGTCGCCCGGCTGCAAATCGCCGATCAGCAGTTGATCAAAGCGCACGCGAATCAGCCGCTGCACCTCAAAGCCCACGGCAGCCAGCATGTAGCGGATCTCGCGTTTGTGCCCTTCCTTCAGCACCATCCGCAGCCAGGTCGTGTCCGGGGGGTTTGCCTCGTTGCGCCAGTGCCAGCGTTTGCCAAGGACTTGAGCCTTGGCGTGCGCCATGATGGGCGGGTCGCCCACCGGCACGCCCTCCTCCAAGCGGTGCACTGACTCGTCGTCGGGCGTGCCCGCCACCATCACCAGATACTCGCGCTCGTGTTCAAAGCGCGGGTGCAGCAAGCGGTGCGTCAGCGTGCCGTCGTTCGTCAACAGCATCAGCCCCTCGCTGTTATAGTCCAGCCGCCCAACCGGGTACAGGCGTTCCTCGCTCGGCACCAGATCCATCACCGTGCGGCGCCCATGCGGATCCTTCACGGTCGACAAAAAGCCTGTCGGCTTGTACAGCAAATAGTAGCGCAGCTTGGGAGCGTCCGGATCCACCGCGCGCCCGTCGAACTCGATTCGGTCGCGCCCGGGACGCACACGGGTGCCAAGCTCGGTCACGACCTGCCCGTTGACCTTGACGCGCCCATCCACAATGAACTGCTCGCACTGACGGCGCGACGCGACGCCAGCGCGTGCCAGCACCTTTTGCAGACGTTCGCCTTCCGCAGCGGCTCGCTCACTGGCGGAGATAGATGGCTTCTTCATGGACTAAATCGCCCCCCAGCGATATCTGCAGCACGCCGACGGGCCGCGTCGGATCGTGATCGGCCGCGAATGAATCGATACGTCGGTAGCAGGTCAGACTGCCCACCTGCGAGGGCCTCACCAGCATCGTAACAGGCGCCCTCAGGCACACCTCGCGCCAGTTACCCGCTTCATCCAGGTAGCGGTTCTGGTCGTTGGGCGGCATGTCTGCCCTGGCCTCAGCAAAGTTGGTGTAAAAGTAGTCAAGCAGCATCACCGAGTCGACAAAACGATCGTTTGAGCCAAGCACCACACTCAGAGCCTCGCCGGTTGGCCGTTTGACCCAGGCGGTCAGGCATTCCCCCGCAGCATCGGTCGTACCTGTCTTGACGCCAACGGTGCCCGGGTAACTGAACAGCAGCCTGTTGGTCGACTCCATAGAGCGATCGCTTTCGCGAAAAGCCGCCGAATCCACACGTACGATCTCTGCAAAGGTCGGGTTCTGCATGGCATAGTAGGCTGCAAGGGCCTGATCAAAGGCCGTCGTGTAGGCGCCCTGCTTGTCGAGTCCATGTGCGTTGGCAAAGTGCGTCTCGTTCATGCCCCACGACGCGGCCAATTCGTTCATCCAGCCGACAAAGGTCGCCGAATCGCCGCCGATGTGGCGCGCGATCGTCAGCGCGGTGGCATTGTCCGACGGCAACAGCAAGTAGTACAGCAGTTCACGCAGCGTCAGATACTCGCCCGACTTGAGTCCGACGACGCTCCAGACCACCACATCCTCGCGCGCCGTCGTGATCACCGTGTCCAGACGCTCGCGTTGCAGCGCTACAATCGCCGTCAGGATCTTGGTCAGGCTCGCCGGCGCACGACGCTCGTGCTCGTTCTTGGCCAGCAACACTTGGCCAGTGGTCGGGTTGACCAGGATGTACGCCGCAGCGCGCACATCCGGCGGAGCGGTCTCGCGCATGTCGCGGATCTGGTGCAGCGTCAGGCTCTTGCGCGGCAGGTCCGACTCTGTCAGCACCGGCGGTCCAAAGCCCAGGCACCACAGCCCACTGAACGCGATGGCGATCAACAGCAGACGTCGCAGCATCCTCACCCCCCAAGCGGGCATTGAGCGCAACACATCACTGAACGACCGGCCCACCCGAAATGCCGACAAGCGGGCCGGCCGCGCACTGCGGCCAGGGTCGCCCGACGCCGAACGCTGCTAACGGGCGCCCCGGGCGCTCCCTTACTTGCCCATCGCCTTCAGCGCCTTGAGGCACAGATCCACGCACTCAAGCGGCGCCTTGTCATAGTTCTCCTGCTCGACAATGTACCATTCGGTGTTGCCGGTCGTCTCGCACAGGCGGAAGAACTCTGGCCATCGGACATCGCCGCTGCCGATGATGGCCGCGTCATAGCCCTGCCCACGCCCAGCAGAGTACTCCTTCAGGTGCACGGTAATCGCCCGTCCCGGGTAGCGCTCCATGAACGGGATGGGGTCCGCGCCGCCGTGCATGGCGTTGCCAGTGTCCATCTGCATGATCACGTCTTCGCGCGCAAGCCCAAAGAAGGTGTCCCACGGCAACTCGCCGTCCATCTCGGTGAACTCAATCCAGTGGTTGTGGTAACCGGTCAGCATCTCGGTGCCCTCGAGTCGAGCAGCCACCTCGCTGAAAATGCGCGCCGTCTTGAGCCAGGCGACGCGCGAATTGCGGCGCTCCTCGGGCAGACCTGGGCAGATGAGGTAGCGGTTGCCCAGAACCCGGTTGAACTCGACCGTCATGGGCAGCTCGTCTCCCAGCAGCGTGGCGAACCCGATGTGCGTCCCGCAGCAGACCAGGCCAGTGTCGTCCAGCATCTTGCGCAGCTCTGCTGCCGAGTAGCCGTAATAACCTGCAAACTCGACCCCATCGTAGCCCATCTTGGCCACAGCCTGTAGCGTTCCGGGTAGATCCTTAGCGCAGTCATCGCGCACAGAATAGAGTTGCAGTCCGATCGGAATGCGTGCCATGATCATGCCTCCTGCTAGAGTGGATACCGCGCAACCATTGTAGCGTAATCGGCCAGCATGTCCAGCACACTCGAACAAGCGTTGTGTGCAGCCCGCCGGCCGCGCGCGTGCCACTGTCTGATGATTGCCGTTTGCTCAGAGCAGTGCTAGAATGCGACCAGCCTGAGCGCGGAGCAAGCATGAGCGGATCCACTGCCAGTCGATTGCGCATATCAGAACCTGCCGACATCATTCGGAGGCTGGCCGCGGCGTGGCAGCGTCTTCTGACGTTGATCCGCGAGCCCGAGTACCAGCTCTTGCTCGCGATCACGCTGCTCGCCGCGTTCCTGCGCCTCGCCTACCTGGACCTGATCCCGTTCGGACCGCGTCAGGCAGCGCAACTCGAGAGCGCAGCGCCCCTGGCTGAAGAATTCCAGTTGCCGCTCACCGGCGCCCGCTCGGATCTCGGCGTGCCTGATCCCCCCTGGGCGAGTTACCTGTATGCACTTCCGCTGCTGCTGGGACGTGATGCGCGCGTGGCATCGGCCTTCGCCTGCCTATTGCACGTGGCCTCGCTACTCGCCTGCTATGCCAGCGTGCGCCGCTTCTACGGGCGGCGTGCCGCGGCGCTGACGGCCGTCCTGCTGGCCGTGAACCCTTGGGCCATCGTGCACGCGCGCGGGCTTTCCGCTGGCAGCCTGCTACTGCCGTTTGGCGTTCTGTTGCTCCATGGCCTGAACGCGGCCATCGTCGCGCGACGTCCCTGGGGATGGAGCATCAGCGTCGTGGGGTTGGCGATGATGCTGGCTGTCAGCCATGCGGCGTGGTTCCTGGTCCCTGGCCTGGCGCTGCTTCTCATCGTCTATCGCCGACGCGTCCGCTGGAGCCATCTACTGCTTGGACTGTGCGTCGCCCTGCTGATCCTCTCTCCTTACCTGTACTATCTGAACGAGACGCGCGCCGCCGACCTGCGCGCGGTCGCCGCCCTGCTACGCGAATCGGCGGGCTTCCGGTCGCCTCTACAGGTTCTGACCCTGGCCTCGGAGCTGCACTCGGGCCTGCACCTCTCAGCGCTGGCCGGCGCCGCTTCGGAGGCCTACGCGCCCGGTTTCGCGCTGCTGGGCCTGCTCGACAGGCTCGCACAGGCCTGGTTCCTGCTGGCGCTGTTGGCCCTGGTCGCGTTTGCAGCGCTCAGCTGGGGGCGCTGGCAGCGTGCGGAGGACCCGGCGCTGTATCTGCTGCTGATTGTGTGGCTGTGGGCCCCGCTTGTGCTCCTGGCAGGGCTTGGCGGCAACTGGGTCTCCCAGCAGACGCTCCTCATCCTTTATCCGGCCGGTTTTGTGGCCATGGCCGCCGCCCTCGACAAGCTGCTCGAGCTGCCGGAGGGTTACTTTGGCCAGCGGCGCTGGTGGGCGCCCCTGGCAAAGGCGCCCGTCTGGCTGTTCCTGCTGGCCGTCCTTGCGTGGCAGGCCTACGCAACGCTCTACCTGGGCGTGTTCGTTCAGCGCCACGACACGTCGGCCGGCTACGGCACGCCCTACCGGTTCTTCCGTCGCGCTGCCGCGCTGGTTACGCGCGAGACCTACGCCGCAGACACGGATCAACTCTGGGTTGTGGCCGCAGGTGACGCCGCCCAGCCGGAGCTGCAGCCGGCGATCGATTTCCTGATCGGCCCCCGACTCAGCGCGCTACCCCTTGGCAACGCCGACGCGCCGGCGCTGCTGCTACCGGCCGAGCAGTCCGGCGTGTACTTGGTCGCGGACGCCCGCCCGGAGGTCTCTGCCGCCCTGCGTAGCGTTGGCAGCGCAAGTCAGGGCCTGGTCACTCATCCGGAGACGAACCTCACAGCCTCCGTAGAGGTGGCTGAGCCGCTGCCCCTGACCGAGTTGCTCTCGCGCATCCAACACCCCGGGCTCTGGACGTTGCGCGGCGGTCCCCTGCTGTTGGGTTACGATTGGCCACGCGACGCACGCGCCGGCGCAACCGTTAGCGTCGCCACCTATTGGAGCTTTGCCGGCGTAACGGAGCGCCAACGCAATCTGGCGCACGAAATCGTTCTGCAGATCGTCGGCCCCGAAACAAGCGCAAGCACCACCGTTGACCCCTTTGGGCTGCCCGCCAGCGAGTGGCGAGAGGGCCAGATACTGGTGGTCTGGAGCGACCTGCAACTGCCGGCGTCCGCGGGCGAGTGCGCCCTGACCGTCGGGCTGCGCGCCCAGGACGGCACCTACAATGTGCTTCTAGACGCGCAAGGCGAGGTCGGCGGCTACCTCGTTCCGGTCGGCGAGGTTCGCGTGCAGCCCTGATCACGCGTTACGCCTGGTGGAGGTGACACAATGGAAATCAACGGTCCCCTGACAGAGTGGATTCTGGAGCAGCTTGAACGCGCCTCCCCGCAATCGTTTCAGGGCGGCGCACGCGCGATTACGGAATGGGTCTTTGGGAGCCTGATGGGCGAACGCGAGCTCAAGGAGGTGCGGGCGCTGCTCGATCGCCCCGCGCCCACAGCCCCGCGCGCGTCCACGGTTCTCTTGCCCGGCATTCTTGGCTCGTTGTTGTCGAGCCTGCGCGGCATCAGCACCACCCTCTGGTTCAACCCAACGCTGCTCCTTGATGGCCACCTCAACCTGCTCGACCTGAACGATGACGGCACCGATGACCGCTCGCCGGATGTCGAGATCCAGCCGACTGGCATCGAAAAGATGTACTACTTGAAGATGATCATTGCGCTCGCTAACGCTACGCGCCTGTACGAGTTCCCGTACGACTGGCGCCGTCACATCGAGCACAGTGCCCACATCCTGCACAACTCACTGGAGCGTTGGTCTCAACGTGACCCCGACCGTCGCTACGTGCTGATCGCGCACAGCATGGGCGGCCTCGTCGCGCGCGCCTATCTGGCGCTCTATCCGCAGCATGCCGAAGAACACATCGCGCGTCTGCTTCTGATCGGCTCGCCACTGTGGGGAGTACCGATGGCTACGGCAGCACTCGCCGGCGCCGCGGTACACACGCAGATCGTCAGTCGCCTCAACGATTCCAACGACGCGATCGACTTTGTCGCACGGCTTCCATCCAGCTATCAGCTGCTTCCGGCGCCGCCCGAGCACTATCACAGCGAACTGCCTTACCCTTGCGATTGGGATCTTTACAACGCCGCCGCATGGCGCCTGCCCCACATCCGCCAGGATTATCTCGATGCCGCACGGCGGCTCTACGCCCTTCTCGACGGCGCCGACCCACAGGTCGAGATAGCGCAGATCGCTGGCTGCAACTCACGCACCCTCACCCGAGTGCAGCTCTCTGATTCGCGGGAACAGCAGGAGGGCGAACCCGAACACCTGACGCTGGCTTACGCCGTCGATGGGATCGAGGGGGG
>DIVQ01000089.1:0-9021 GCA_002423325.1 Anaerolineales bacterium UBA6128
GTTCCCCTGTTCATCACCAACGCCATTGACAACCTGCCGATTCCGATGTATGGCGACGGGATGCAGATGCGCGACTACCAGTACGTGATGGATCACTGCGAAGGGATTGACGTGGTGCTGCACAAGGGCGTCCCCGGCGAAACCTACAACCTGGGCACGGGCGTGGAGACCCACAACATCCACATGGCGAAGAAGATGCTGCAACTGCTGGGCAAGCCCGAAAGCCTGATCCAGTACGTTGCCGACCGCCCCGGCCACGACCGCCGCTATGCCCTCAACGTGGACAAGATCCGCGCGCTGGGCTGGCAGACGCAGTACCCCTTTGAGCAGGCGCTGGAACGGACCGTGCGCTGGTACCAGGGCAACGAGTGGTGGTGGCGCAAGATCAAATCGGGCGACCTGTACCGCGAGTTCTATGAAAAGCACTATGCGGGGCGCGAAGTAAAGTAGAGTTCACCAGGTGAAACCTGGCGGTCCGTGGGGCATCTCGAGCGCCGGGCTCCTGTCTGGCACGTCTGTGGCCGGGCGGGAACCCGGTGCTTTTTCGAGTTCGTGGAGCGCCAGGTTTCACCTGGCAACCAGGTTGCCGGGCAGAGCCCGGCGCTCCCTAACACACCTCTGAGAGGGCGCTCATGACCAGGTTGCACATCGCCGTCATCGGCCTCGGCTTTGGCGCCGAGTTCGTGCCCATCTACCTCGACCACCCCGACGTGCACGCCGTCACGATCTGCAACCTCGACGCAAAGCGCTTGGACGCCGTGGGCGAGCGCTACGGCATCGCCCGTCGCGTGAAGCACTACGACGAACTGCTGGCCACGCCCGACATCGACGCCATCCACCTGGTCTCCGGCATCCCCGACCACGCCTCACAGGCCATCGCCGCACTGCGGGCCGGCAAGCACTGCGCCTGCACCGTGCCCGCCGCCACCAGCCTCGCCGACCTGCACGCGCTCGTCGCGGCGCAGCGCGCCTCGGGCCGCAACTATATGATGATGGAGACCGCGGTCTACACGCGCCCGTTCCTGTACGCGCGCGAGTTGCACGCGCGAGGCGAGTTCGGTCGGCTGCAGTTCCTGCGCGGCGCGCACTACCAGGACATGGAGGCCTGGCCGCCCTACTGGGCGGGCCTGCCGCCGATGTGGTACGCCACCCACGCCATCTCCCCGCTGCTGGCCCTCGCCGACACGCGCGCCCTAAGGGTGCACTGCTACGGCTCGGGCGTCATGCGCGAGGAACTGGGCGCGCAGTACGGCAACCCCTTCCCGGTAGAGACGGCCGTCTTCCAACTGGAGGCCCCCGACCTGTGCGCCGAGGTGACGCGCACGCTGTTCCACTGCGCGCGGCCCTACATGGAGAGCTTTGTGATCTATGGCGAGGATGCCTGCTACGAGTGGCAGATGGACGACGAGGCGCCGATGCTGTTCCGGCTGGCGCCGCTGCAGGCCGGTCGCGGTCGCCCCACCACGGCCGAGCGCCCTGTGCCGCCCGACCGCACCGACCTGTTGCCGCCGTCGATCGCGCGTTACACCACGCGCTTTGTCTACAGCGCCGAGCACTCACACCGCTCGTTCGAACAGGGCGGCGGGCACCACGGCTCGCATCCGCACCTGGTGCACGAATTCGTGCGCAGCATGGTGGAGCAGCGCAAGCCGGCTATCGACGCCGTTACGGCAGCCAACTGGTCGGCGGCGGGCATCTGCGCGCACGCGTCGGCAATGCAGGGCGGCGCCGAGGTGACGGTGCCGTCGTTCGAGTAAGCGACGGAACGGACCGCCAGGTTTCTACCTGGCGATTTCCGTGTCCGATAGACTCAGCGTTCCCTGGCTCCGCTCCGTCCGGCGATGGTCTGGAGCGCCAGGTTTCTACCTGGCGCTCTCCCAAGCCATACCGAATTCGCCATGTGAAACCTGGCGATCCAGAGATCTAGCTCACCACCACCCGCAGCGTGTGCCCCTCCTCGATCCTCACCGGCTGCTCGAACAGCACCTCGAGCTGTCCGCCGACCACCGCCGCAGTGCAGGCCAGCGGCGCGCCGTCCAACGCCGCCGTCACCGCGCCCGCCACGTCAATGCTGCCCAGCGCCAACTGTCCGATCTCCAACTTGCCCCAAGCCACGGTCAGGCTGGCCTCGCCCTTGTCCGCCTCGATGGCCTGCGCATAGCTGCCCCAGCCGCTGTCGGTCGACCAAAAGCTGCGCCAGTCCTGCATCCAGATGCGCGGGCTGAAGCCGTAGCGCTTGTGCACGGCGTCGAAGGAATAGCCCGAGAGCGCCGTCAGCACCGACCACGACGACATCGAGCGCGCATAGTGGCTGCCGCACTCGTACTCGTTCCAGGGGTTGCGGCGGTAGCCGTCGTGCCGGTCGCGCACGCCCTTGACGATCGACAGGCCCTCATCCACAAAGCCCTCATAGATCAGATGGCTGGCCACCTGATACTCGATGCCGCACCAGACCTCGTCCGAGTAGGGGAAGGGGAAGGCCGGCCGGCCGCCGTTGGGCCAGGTGCACAACAACAGCCCCTGCTCATCATTGAGCGCATAGATGCGCTGCGCGTTGGCGTGCTCCCATAGGTCGCTGCGCCAGTTGTGGTCGAACACTGCCTTGAGCGCGCTGCGCACGTGCCCGGGGTCGAACAAGTACCCCAGCCCCACGATGTGCGCCACCCACTGCCCGATCATCTGATCCGACAGGCAGCCGGCGCCGAACTGGTACTTTTCGGCCTGCTGCGGATCGTACTTTTGCACGTAGAACTCGCCGTTGTAGGTGAGTTCCTCGTACTTTTTCCGGCCGCTCTCGAACAGGCGGCGGTAGAGCGCGGCGTCCGGGTCGTCGAGGTAGCGCGCCATCTCTTCCGCGGCGCGCAACGCTCCCAGGTAGAACCCGCCGATCATCGGGTTGGGCCCCTTGAACTCGATGTCGTAGGTGTTGTGCTGCACGCCGTCGATCACGCCGTCCTGGTCGGTATCCCAGGAGTCCTTGTCGGGTCCGCCCACCCAGGCGTAGGCCAGCGCCTTTTTGACCCGCGGCCACAGATTGCGCAGCCAGTCGTCATCGCCACACAGCTTCCAGTCGCGGTAGACCTTGAGGATGCCGCCCAACTGCCCATCGGCCGCGGCGTGAAAGTCCCACGTTCCGGAGCCCGGCGGCAACTGCAACCGGAAGCACATCTTGCCGTCGTCGCCCAGGTTGAAGGTATAGTCGATGTCGCGCAGGCTGCGCTCCAGCGCCGGGAAGAGGAAGGCGTTGGTCTGCGCATAGTTCCAGACGTGCGTGCACGAGCCCTCGCAGCAGCCGCTGTCGCAGGTGCAGCCCTCAAAGCCATAGAACGTGCCGTCGGGCAGGCGGATGACGGTGGGCGAGTGCAGGATGGACGCCTGGCTCGATAGCGCGTCGAGCACGTAGGGTGGAAGAGTCGAGGCGAACAGCACATCGTGAAAGCGCACGGTCTCGGCGTACAGGCGCTCGCGGTTCGCCGCATAGTAGCGCGCCACGTCAAACGCGTCCGTCCAGAGCGTCGCATAGTAGTTCTTCCACTGGGCCGGCTTGCACACGCCGCCGCAAGCGCAATCGGCTTGGGGCTTGCCCCAGTACTTGCAAAAGTTCGGGAAATGCCAGCTCAGGTAGAAGGGCAGCGTGGCCTTTTCGCCCGGGGCCAGCGTCACGCGCAGGCCCAGCGTGCCGCTGTCACTCTGGCCCTCGTTCGAGGGGCCGTAGGTGCGCTCCTCCAGGGTGCCCGTGGCCGCAAAGTGATCCCAGTAGTCCTGCTCACGGTCGAACCAGCCCACGCGCAGCCAACTGCTCTGCCGCCAGACGTTGGTCCACGAGGTGGTCAGCGCGAGCGAGCCGTACACCGGCGCGTCCGGGGCGTACTTGCTCGAGGTGAACAGCAGTCCGCGCACGCCCGGCTCGTCGACCCAGGCGTTGACGTTACCGCCCAGCGCCTTGCCCTCAAAGTGGTCCTTGCCGTCGGAGCCAACACAGTTCAACATGCTGCCGGCGATGGAGACCTCCACGGTCTTGTCGCTCTTGTTGGCCAAGTGCCAGTGAAAGACGGCAATCGGCAGGCCCGAGTCATCGGCGTTGCCGGGGATAGAGGGGCTGTAGGCCTCCAGCGTCACCTGCACCGGCAGCGCCTCATCCCGAAAGGCGATCTCGGCCAGGGGGAACTCGCCTTTGAACGTGGCCTTGCGCAGGTGGGGAAAGCCGGCGCCGTTCTGACGCGGGTAGGTGTGGCCATAGTGGCGCCAGCCCTCGCGTCCCTGCCCTGAATAGGGCACCTGCGGCGGCGCCTGCAGCACCTTGGCCACCGGCGCCTCGCCCTGCGCTTTGGCCCAGATGGCGAAGAACGAACCCGGCATCAGCGTGCCCTTGTTCGGTCGATTAAAGATCTCCCAGTCGACCAGGTTACCCGTGCCCGTCAGCGACACGCAACCCGTGCCCAGCCCGCCCAGCGGAAAGGCGATTTCGCGCAGGCGCTTGCCTTTGCGTGCTTTGGGCTTGCCGGTGGCATACAGCTCGTCGTGCGAGAAAAAGGTGTCGGACATGATGCGCCTCCTGTGAGCTATGGATGGTAAGTGGTGCGGGTATTCAAGCCACTTAACGCAGAAATGTCAAGGCTGTTCAGAACACCACCCCCTGCCGCAGCAGCTTGAACTCGTGGTGACCGGTGGCCTCGGCCGCCGTGATGCGACCCGAGGCGACCTCGAGGCACAGGTCGTACAGCCGCCGCCCCACCTGCGCGATCGACGCCTCCCCGCTGATGATCGGGCTGGCGTCCAGGTCCATATCGGCGCCCATGCGCGCGAACGTGCCCGCGTTGCCCGTCAGCTTGATGACCGGCGCGATGGGGTTGCCCATGGGGTTGCCGCGCCCGGTGGTGAAGGCCACCACCTGGCAGCCCGCCGCCACCAGCCCTGAGACCGAGAGCGGGTCGTTGCCGGGCGTGTCCATGAACGACAGCCCGGGCAGACGCGGCGCTTGGCCATACTCCAGCACATCCACGATCGGCGACGAACCGCCCTTGAGCGCGTCGCCCAGCGCTTTCTCCTCCACCGTGCTGATGCCGCCCATGACGTTGCCGGGCGCCGGCTGCTTGCCCATGAAATCCTCGCCGGTGGCCTTGTAGAACGCCTCGCAGGCCTCCAACGTCTCGGTGAGGCGGCAGGCCACCTGGGGCGTGGCCGCATGGCCTGTCAGGATGTGGTCGGCGCCCAGCAGTTCGCTGGTCTCGGCCAGGATGACGCGCGCGCCCTGCGCGACCAGCAGATCGCTGAAGGCGCCCATGGCGGGGTTGGCGGCCATCCCAGAGGTGGCGTCGGAGCCGCCGCACTCCAGCCCCACGGTCAGCGCCGACGCCGGACAGGGCTCGGCGCGGTACCCGCCGGCGCCGGCCACCATGCCGCGCACGATCTCGGCGCCGCGCTCGATGGTGCGCCGTGTGCCGCCCTCCTGCTGGATGACCAGCAGCTCGACCGGCGCCCAGCCCTGCGCGATGCGGCGCGTCAGGTCGGCGGCGTCCAGCGTCTCGCAGCCCAGACTGACCACCAGCGTGCCCACCACGTTGGGGTGCCGGCCGTACTGCGCCAGCCAGGTTGCGCCCAGGTCGATGTCGTGCTGGGTGGCGCCGCAACCCTCGTCGTAGCCCAGCAGCACGGAGCCGGCCACGCGCGCGGCAATCTGCGCGGCCGCGTGCAGGGCGCAGCCGCACGAGGGGATCACAACCACATGATTGCGCACACCCACCGATCCGTCGGGGCGGCGGTAGCCTCGAAAGGTGTCGCTGCTCATCGTTTCACGCTCCCTCTTATACTGCGCAGATTGTGGACGTGCACGTGCTGCCCCAGTGCGATATCGGCCGTGGCCAGCCCGATGCAGGTGCCGTACTTGATCACCGACTCACCCGCGCGGATGGGCGCCAGCGCGACCTTGTGCCCAAAGGGGATCGCCTCGCGCGTCACCAGCCCGCACGCGCCGCCGTCCGCCAGCTCGAGCGGCGTACCCGCCGGCAGGTCGCTCAGCGCCATCGCCACATTGTCGTCGGGGTGAATCCGTAACACCTTGGCCATGCGAATCTCCTCTCAGGGACTAATCACGAATGCAACGAATGAGACGAATAACGCGAATGATGGTGCTCGAGAACTGAGCCCGAGCTAGCCGTGCACGATGCGCTTGTACTCGACCCGCGCAGCGCCAAAGTTGATCAGGATCCCAAGCCGCAGTCCGGTAGCCTTGAGGTAAGAGAGCGTCTGTCGCCTGAACAGGTCGTTCAGCGCCGGCACAGCCTTGATCTCTAGCACGATCTTGCCCTCTACCAGCAGGTCGAGGCGCTGAGCACCCACCGAGTGGCCCTTGTACGTTACGGATACGCAGGGCTGACGAGCGTAAGCGATGCCGCGCAACCCAAGCTCTAGCGCCAGAGATTCCTCATACACGCTCTCAGCATAGCCCGGTCCGAGTGCGTTGTGCACTTCGTATACCGCCTGCATCACGCGATAGGATAGCTCGCGGTGGATGACCTCACCAGTTGCTGGCTTGGCGTCCTCTGCAGCCTGACCCTCATCGTCTGCTTTTGCGTGTGACTGGCTCACGCTGCACTCCTCCCCCACTCAGGTTGACGCTGCCATGGCGCCCAACGTACCAGACGCGACCGTGTACGCAATTGCCCATCATTAGTGTCATTTGTTCCATTCGTGCAACTCGTGATCCATGTCCCTTTCCGCCCGTCATCCCCGTCTACCGGCGTCGTAGAGCGGGCGGTAGACCTCGGCGTCGAACGGCGCGCAGCCGGCGGGCTGCCCGTCACGCATCAGCTGGGTGCAGCGGCTGCAGGCGATACAGCACTTGTGTGGATCGAGCGTGCCAGTGGTCAACAGGTCGCGCGCGAAATCGGGGTAGGCAAAGGCCATGCGCCCGACGCCCGCGATATCGGCCCAGCCGCGCTGCAGCGCGCCCGCCCCCACGTGCCCCAGGTGCTGCCGCAGCCACGAGTAGCCCGAGCCCACCACCACCAAGTTGGGGTACGACTGCTTGACCTGCCGCGTGAGCTGCAGCATGCGCGTCACGCCAACCAGGGGGTGTTCGGCAGGCGTATAGCCGCCCAGCACATTCGTGTCGAAGGGTCGGTTGATATGCGGGGTATAGTAGGGGTTGCCCACGGTCACGTTGATCAGCGCCACGCCGGCGTCGCCCAGAAGGCCGATCAGGCGCAGCGGCTCGCTCAGGTCGGGCACAGCGGCGTCATCGCGCGCCACCCCCCAGCCCCAGGGCCAGGGATGGCCGTCGTACACGTTCAGGCGCAGGGTCAGCGCCAGTTCCGGCAACTCGGCGCGCACGCGACGCACCACCGACAGCAGCAGGCGCGTGCGGTTCTCGAACGCGCCACCGTAGCGCCCGGGGCGGGTGTGCGCGGCCAACAGCTCTGACATCAGGTAGCGATGACAGGCCTTGATATCGACCCCGTCGAACCCGCAACGCGCTGCCAGGTGCGCCGCCTCCACGTAGCGGTCCTGCAAGCGATCGAGATAGTCGTCGGTGACCAACGGGTGCTCGTCCGGGAGGTGCTGAGCCGCGTCCAGCAGGCCGTCGTGATGCGCCAGCAGCGGCGCTGGAGCGTCCACGGGGCGGCTGTAGCGGCCCGAGTGGGTCAGTTGGAGAGTAGTGAACGGATCATAATCGGCGCCGTTCGCCTGGCGGCCGGCCGCCAGGCTCTCCTCACGCAGACGCGCAAAGGCATCGGCGTTGGCGCTTGTCAGCAGCAACTGACGCGGGTTGGCGCGCGCCTCCGGCACGATCGCGGTAGCCTCGAACCAGAGCAGGCCCGCACCCCCGCGCGCAAAGCGCAGGTAGCGGCGCGTGGTCAACGCGTCCGGGCGGCCATCCGGCGTGCCGTCGCAGCCCTCCATCGGCTGCACCGCCAGCGCGTTGGGCGTCCACTTATCTCCGATGCGCACACGCCGCGCCAGTGGCGTCAGGTCTGCCTCGCACGGCAGATCCAGACCCAGTTCCTGCGCGCGCGCACACAGGCTCTCCAGCGTCCTGAAGCGAAAGCGTTCGTGGGGCATCGCGGCATCCTCTTATCGGGCTGGACGCCATAGTAGCCTGCGGTGGCGCCGGGCACAAGTCGCCAGGAGATCGCTCACATGCCGACGCCTTGACCCGCAATATGTGTTATACTGCGTGTGCTCGAGCGGCGTCGCCTGGCTTGAAAGAGAAGCGAAAGGGGAAACCGTGGCAGAGAAGACAAAACAGTACACCTATCAGCAGATCGTGAACGCCTGGTGCATGTACGACTGGGCCAACTCGGCCTTCGCCACCACCATCATGGCGGTGGTGCTTCCAACCTATTTCTCGAGCGTCGCCGGCAGCACGCTGCCCTCTCCGGTCATAGCGACCAGCTACTGGGGCTATGCCAACAGCATCTCGATGGTCCTGGTGGCCATAGCGGCGCCCATCCTGGGGGCCCTGGCCGACCACAGCGGCAAAAAGAAAATGCTGCTGAGTCGCTTTGCGGCCGTCGGCATCATCACTACGGCGCTGCTGTTCTTTGTCAGCACCGGCGACTGGTTGCTGGCCATGATCCTGTACATCATCGGGCACTTCGGGTTCTCCGGCAGCACGATCTTTTCCGATTCCCTCTTGCCCCACGTGGCCACCCGCGACGACGTAGACCAGGTCTCCAGCAAGGGCTGGGCCCTGGGATACATCGGAGGGGGATTGCTGCTGCTGATCAACCTGGCCTGGATCATGAAGCCGGGATGGTTCGGCATTCCCAGCGTCGAGATGGCCTCGCGTCTGTCGTTCCTCAGTGTCGCGATCTGGTGGGCACTCTTCTCGATCCCCATCTTGAAGCGCGTGCCGGAGCCAGCCGCCGTCCGTGAGGCGGGCGAGAGCGAGAACCTGTTGCGCGGCACCTTCCAGCGGCTCGGCAATACCTTCCGCGAGGTCAGCAAGTACAAAGAGCTGTTCAAGTTCCTGGTCGCCTTCTGGCTCTATAACGACGGCATCGGCACCATCATCACCAT
>DIVQ01000089.1:9033-42557 GCA_002423325.1 Anaerolineales bacterium UBA6128
TGGTGCAGTTCGTGGCCGCCCCCTTCTCGATCCTGTTCGGCTGGTTGTCGAAAAAGATCGGCAACAAGTCCACGATCCTGATCGGGCTGGGCATCTATACGGTCGTTGCAGCGTACGGCTATTTCGTCTCCGGCACGCTCGAATTCTGGATTCTGGGCTTTGTGGTGGCGATGGCACAGGGCGGCAGCCAGGCGCTCAGCCGCTCGCTCTACGCGAGCATGTCGCCCAAGGCCAAGTCGGCCGAGTTCTTTGGCTTTTACGACGTCAGCAGCAAGTTTGCCGGCATCATCGGGCCGACGGTGTTCGGCCTGGTTGGCGCATCCATGGGGTCGAGCCGCTATGCCATCCTGGCGCTCATCCCGCTCTTTGTGATCGGCGGCATTCTGCTGATGGCAGTGGACGTCAAGCAAGGCGTTGCTGTGGCCAAGGCCGAAGACGTGGCCATGGGTTTACGTCAAGCGGTGCACTAGCCTCACACGCCCACGCGTGCTGCTTCTCGACGAAACTGCTGCGGCAGCGAAGCCTGCCGCAGCAATCGCTTGTGGGCGCCTCGGGCCAGCGCCTACTTGATGGAGACTTCCAGCCCCTCACGATCCAGGATCACGTTGACGCTGGCGCGGCAGTTGCGGGTATCGCGTACGAACTCGAGATAGTACTTCAGTCTCTCCGCGCAATTGACGCTGTTGTGCGCCAGGATCAGCGCGCCCTCCGGCATCCGCGACCAGCCGGCCTCCAGGATGTCGAGGTACACGCCCTTGCCCCGCCCTCCGGCGCCGTCCGCGTCCAGGTACAGCAGGTCGATCGGCTCCTGGAACTGCGCCGTCAGCGTCACCGCGTCCGCCGCCACGACACGCGCCACACCCGTCGGATCGATTCGGCGCACATTTCGTTCGGCTCGTTCGGCCTCGGCGGGCACGATCTCCACGCCGATGGCATTCCGAGCCGTATAGCAGGCTCCCGGGCCCACCGCCGCGCCCGCGTTCGAGATAAAAGTGTTGCCGCAAAAGACGCCCGCCGCGAGCAGATTGCGAGGCTGCGCGATGGCGTTGATGGCCCAGATCAGGCGCTGCATGCGCGGCGTGATGGCCGTCCAGGGGATCTCGAACAGCTCGCGCACGGCCTGACGGTGCGCCAGAAACCTGGCCTCATCGTAGCGGGTGTGGGCGAGGATGCCCGCTTGCTGCAGGGCGTCCAAAGCGCCCGCCACCACAGCGATCTCGGCCTCCGGAGATTCGAGCGCTTCGTGCGGATGCTGCACGTCCATCACATAACGGTCGGCGTCGACAGAACGATAGGTGAGCACGGCCCCTCCAGCGTCTAGCATTTCTCAAGCCTGGGCACTATAGGCTGCGACGCGTCGCCGGTCAAGATGGGGCCCCTCACGGCGCGAGCGAGTTGGCAACGCGCCCGTTCACGTTACAATAGCAGGAGAGCGGGGCCACGATGCTGCCAGTCAAGGGGGTAAAGATGCGCATAGCGCTGGATGCGATGGGAAGCGACGGGGCGCCCGTGCCCGATGTGCAGGGCGGCGTGCAGGCCGCACGCCGGTTCGGGCAGGAGATCATCCTGGTGGGGCGCGAGGAGGTCGTCAGGGCCGAGCTTGCCAAGCACGACACGACCGGCCTGCCGATCAGCGTCGTGCACGCCGGCCAGGTCATCGAGATGTCCGAGCACCCCAGCCAGGCCGTCAAAGACAAGCCCGACAGCTCGATAGTGGTGGGCATGCGATTGGTGCGCGACGGCCAGGCCGACGCCTTTGTCTCCATGGGCAACTCGGGCGGCATGCTGGCCGCGTCGCTGATCAGCGCGGGGCGCCTCGGCCGCATTCCGGGCGTGAGACGACCGGCGTTGTCGTCCATCATCCCCAACCTGACCGGGTACTCGTTCATGCTCGACATCGGCGCCAATACCGACTGCCAGCCCGCCTGGTTGGCGCAGTTCGCCGTGATGGGCGCCGCGTACGCGCGGCAGGTGCTGGGCATCGCCAACCCGCGCGTGGGATTGCTCTCCAGCGGCGAAGAGGAGACCAAGGGCAGCGAGGTGGTGCAGGCCGCGCACCAACTGCTCAAGGGCCTGGGGCTCAACTTTGTGGGCAACGTGGAGGGCAAAGACATTCCTGCCGGCCTGGCCGACGTGGTCGTCAGCGATGGGTTTGCCGGCAACATCGCGATCAAGACGGCCGAGGGCACGGCCAAGATGCTGCTGGCGACCATCAAGGCCGAGATCAAGGCGCGGCCGCTGGCCATGCTGGGCGGACTCCTGGCCAAGCCGGCCCTTGCCGCCGCCGGCAAGCGCCTGGATTACCGCCAGTACGGTGGGGCGCCGCTGCTGGGCGTCAACGGCGTCGTCATTGTGGGCCACGGCCGCTCCGACGCCCTGGCCGTAGAGAACGCCGTGGGCGTGGCCATCAACGCCGTCGACAAGCGCGTGGTCGAGGTGATCACGCAAGAGATCGCCGCCTCGCAGGCCAGCCTGGGCGCCGAGGCCTGACGCGCGGCTCACCGAGCCGTCGCGATCACAATCTGTCCCGAGGTAAGCATGGAGAGTTTCGTCAACCAGCCTTTTTTGGACAAGCGCCGCAAGTGGGCCAGTTGGGCCAGCTATGCCGGCCTGGCAGCCCTGTTCGCCGGCATCCTCACCGCGACCCGCAGCCTGCTGATCTCTTACCTGTGTCTGATGCTCGGCGTGATCGCCGCCTCGATCGGCGCCTACTTGTCCAACCGCTACGTCCGCGAACCACGCGGTGATCAGGTGCTGACCCGGACGCTCGAGGGGCTGGACAAGCGCTATGCCCTGTACAGCTATTACCTCTCCACGGCCCATGTCATTGCGTCACACTTTGGTCTGATGGTGGTGGCGACCAGGCCCCAGAAGGGACAGGTCGGTTTTGCCGATGGCAAGTGGCAACATCGCGCGCGCTGGCGCTTTGTCACCCAGTTCCTTGGCGAACCCAGCATCGGCAGGCCCGAGCTGACCGTCCGAGATGACGTAGAGTCGCTCGAGCAGTGGGTCGCAAGCGCTCTGCCGGGGGAAGAGCACGTGCCGGTCAACGGACTGGTGCTGTTCACCAACCCCGATGTCGAACTGGACGCAGCCGACGCACCCATCAAGGCGCTCAAGACGAACGACCTGGCCGCCTACCTGCGGACGGGCCTGAAGGGACAACCGGTGTTGAGCACATCGCGACAGAAGGAGCTGCGTCGACTACTGGACGGTGTGGTGGAGGCCAGCGCCGCCGAGGCGCAGACCAAGGGCAAGCGGAAGGCCTGAGTTGCGGCGAACGGCGCGTGGGGCTACTACGGCGCGTTGAACCTGGTGATGTACTTTTTCCAACCTTCGTTGGCGTGCGATTCGACCAGCAGCACCAGCGCCAGGTACTTGGGGCGCTCGGGCGGCTCGCGCAGCGCCATGCCCGCCTCCGCCAACGTGCGTGCGCCTTTGCGCGTGTTGCACACCCTGCATGCGCAGACCACATTGTCCCACGCTGTGAGGCCGCCGCGCGATTTGGGCACAACGTGATCGACAGTGGCCTCTTCGCGGGTCAGCCGACAACCGCAATACTGACAGGTGCAGTTGTCTCGCAGGATAATGGTGCGCCGCGTGAGGGGCACGTTCAGCGTGTAGGGCACGCGCACATAGTAGACCAGCCGGATGACCTGCGGTTCAGGCAGCGACAGGCCGCGCGCCCGGATGTAGCGCTCGGTGGACTCGACCACTTCGGCCTTGTCCTTGAGCAACAAGACGATGGCGCGACGCACGCTCACGACGTTCAGCGGCTCGTACGTCGCATTCAGCACGAGCACCGACGAGGACATGGTTCGCCGTTCCTTAGAGTTGGGGAGGATGGCTCGTTCCCTTATGTTGTCTCATTATAGCGTTCAGGGCACGCGCTGTCAACGCCCCTCAGCCGGGGGGCGCGCCTGAGGCGAGCGCAGTATGGATCACGACGCTCTACGACAAGCCAGACGCAGTGTGTTGCAGGCCTTGTGGCGCGACAAGCTGCACGTGGAGAAAAACGCCCTGGAGCGTTCGCCGGCCGAAGTGAGCGCGAGGTATGCGCACGTCTGGGAGCCGGCCCAGCTCTGGCTGGAGGCGCTGGAGGCGTTGCCTCTGGGCCTGCTGCGGCTGTGGGCGGAGGAGCCCCGCGGCCACCTGGTGTTCACGTCGCAGCCCAGCGGCTATGCGCCCGGCGCGCTGACCTGGCAAGGCCAACCACTCGAGGGCGTCTGTTGGCTCTCGCTGGCCGACGTGCGCCACAACAGCCGCCGCGCCATGCGAACCACCCTGGCCCTGCTCGATCACCTGCTTGGCAGCCGGGCCGTGCCGGAGGGGCCATGGTTCTCGCAGGGGGCCGGCTGCACCCCGCGCCTGCGGTCGGTCGCCGAACGCTTCGTAGCGCTGTACGCTCTGGGCTACGGCGCTGAGGAGCTCGAGGCCGTCGACGCGCGCAGCTACTTGTCCCACACGCTGGAGCTCTACCTCACGCTGCCCCAGCGGCTGAACGTGCTGGCCCCACAAGTGTACCGGCTGTACCGCAGCACCCTCATGCGCGAGGCGTGGTGGCCGGCCGCAACGGCCACAAGGACCCCAGGCTAGAGCAGCCACGGCCGGGATGGGTGTAGCCTGGCCCCTTGTAGAGGCGTCGACGCACAGAGACCCACGTAGGGCGCACAGCCATGCGCCCATACCCCCAACACTTCCAGATTCGCTTCTAGCGTGGCCACAGGACGGGCAGCGTGTGCCTAGCGCACCTTGCGCCACAGCACCGTCTCGCGGCCCCGCAGATAGCGCCACCCGCCCACCAGCGCGGCCGCGTTCAGCATGCACACGTAGAACGGCGCCAATAGCCACCCCACGCGCACCTTACGCGCCGCCAGCAGCCAGCCCAGCCCCGCCAGGCCGTAGAACAGCGCCTGCGCAAGCGCCGTTGCGCGATAGAGGGGCGCGGCCAGCAGCCCCAGGTTGGTCAGCGCTGCGAGCACGAACAGCGCCGGCGCCAGCATCCAGCGCGCCATGCGATGCGACAGGTACTGCCAGGTGATCGTGCGGTTGGGGTGCCGCAACATGCCGGGCAACTGCCGAAAGGCCTGCCAACCCCCCGCGGCGTTGCGCACGCGGCGCGTCCACTCGGCGAATAGCCCGGGCGAGGCCTCCTCGCTGGCGACCGCCTGCGGCTCAAAGACGATCCGCCAGCCCGCCACCACCATCCGCAACGACGCCACAAAGTCGTCCAGCAGCGTCGTCGGCTCGGGCGGCGCCCAGGCTGTGCGGCGCGCCGCCCAGATCTCGCCGGGCACGCCCATCACCGAACTCACCGCACTGTCACAGCGCTTGAGCCAGGTCTCATAGCGCCAGTAAAGGTTCTCGCCCTGTTCCTGGGCGGCCTGACTGCGATTGAGGATGCGCTTGGCGCCGCTGACCCCGCCCACCGTCGGGTCGGCAAACGGCCGCACCAGATGCCGCAACGCCTGCGGTTGAAACAAGCTGTTGGCATCCGAAAAGACCACGATCTCGCCGGTGGCGTGCGGCATGGCGCGGATGAGGGCCGCCGCCTTGCCGCCTCGCTCGGGCGCGTGCAGCAGCCGCACGCGGGGGTCCGCACAGGCGGCCACAATCTCCGGGGTGCGGTCGGTGGAGCCGTCGGTGACGATCAGCAAGTCGAGCAGATCGGGGGGATAGTCGAGCGACAGCGTGTTGGCAATCTTGTCAGCCATGCAGTCCGCTTCGTTGTAGGCTGCTACCAGGCAGGTAACCGAAGGGGTGATGTCGTCCTTGACCACCGGGCGCGCCCGGTAGCGGGCCAAAAGGCTGATGACCAGCCCATAGCCCACGTAGACATACGCGATGACCAGCACCGCAAGCCAAAAGAGGATGGCAAGGGCCGTGAACACGAGGCGCTCCTCCCGGTCAACGGGGCCAGCAGCGCGGCGCGCCGTCCGGTCGCCGCCGGCCTACAGCGTGTGCACGCCCTGTTCGGCGTTGCAGACGTACAACTCGGGCGCCAGGCCGGTCGCGGCGCGGTAGACGCGCGGCACGTCGGCGACAAAGGCAGCGGTCGCCTCGCTGCGCACCAGGGCCACGGTGCAGCCGCCAAAGCCGGCGCCCGTCATGCGCGCCCCCAGCACGCCCTTCTGTTGCCAGGCGGCCTCCGCCATGGCATCCAGCTCGGCGCAGCTCACCTGGTAGTCGTCGCGCAGGCTGATGTGCGAGGCGTTCATCAACGCGCCAAAGCGCGCCAGGTCGCCGCTGTTGAGCGCCGACACCGCATCGAGCACGCGCTGGTTCTCGGTCACCACGTGGCGACAGCGCTGAAGCGTCACCGGCGGCAGCTCAGCGGCGCGGCGCGCCAGTTCGTCCGGCGACACGTCACGCAGCGCGCGCACGCCAAGGATGGCCGCGCCCTGTTCGCACTCGTTCCGGCGGGTGTTGTACTCGGAATCGACCAGGCCGCGCCGCTTGCGTGTATCGCAGATCACCAGGCTGCAGCCGTCTGGAATGCGCACCGCCTGGTAATCAAGGCTGCGGCAGTCGATCAGCAGGGCGTGATCGCGCTGCCCCAGCGAGATGATATACTGGTCCATGATGCCGCAGCGCATGCCCACAAAGTCGTTCTCGGCCTTTTGGCTGAGCAGCGCGCGCTGCACACCGTCGAGCTGCAGACCACCCAGCTCCTGAAAGGTGCAGGCCACCGCCACCTCGATCGCCGCCGATGAGCTCAGCCCCGATGCGATAGGCACATCGCTGGTCAGCGTCAGGTCGAGTCCGGGCAGCGTGTGCCCTGCCTGCTGCAGCGCCCAGGCCACCCCGCGCACATAGTTGCTCCAGCGCTCGGCCTCGTCGGCGTGCAGATCGTCCAGCGAAAAGGCGCTCCTGCGCCCCAGATCCACGGCCAGCACGCGCACCTGCCGGTCGGCGCGCGGCGCCGCGGCGATGACCACGTGGCGGTCGATGGCTGCCGGCAGGACATAGCCATCGTTATAGTCGGTGTGCTCGCCGATCAGATTCACCCGCCCCGGCGCCGCGACCAGACAAGCGGGCTGCGCGTCAAAGGTCTCGACAAAACGGCTGCGGGCGCGCTCCTGAAGGGTCCGAAACCGCTCGGGTGTGGTCTCAGAGGGCATCGATGCCTCCGCTCTCGATCATTCGCGCGAGGTCAGCCATGCTGCCCTGGGCATCACACAATCCGGCGGGAGCGGATCGTCGCTGGCGGTTGACGAAAAAGGTGCGCAAGCCAAGCGCTCGCGCGGGCATGTCGGCCTCCGGGTTATCGCCCACCATCAGGCACTCGTAGGCGGGACAGTCCAGCCGCTCCAGCAGTGTGCGAAAGTAGAGCGGGTGCGGCTTGCAGACACCCACCTCTTCATACGAAGTGATGATGGCATACGGGTAGACTTCGGCCCCCACGCCAGCCCAACGCAGTCGCGCCAGCGTGGCGCTGCGCGGAAAGACCGGTTGCGTGGCAATCACCACCTGCAGGCCGCGCGCAAAGGCGGCGTCGACGACGCGCTTGGCGTAGGGGTCGGGCTCGGTGTAGGCGCTCATCTGCTCGTACTCGTGGGCGTAGAACGCGTCGAACAGCGGCATCAGCGTCTCGCGTGCGCAACCTGCATACTCGAAGAATACCTCGTCAAAGATCTGCGCGTTGCTGCAACGGCCATCGTTGTCGAACATGGCCCGGGTGCCCAGCTTCATCGCCTCAGTGAAGGTGGCCGCGTCACAAACGGAGCTGACCTTGTCGACCAGCGCCCGGTAGTACTCGGGGATAAAGACCTGCATGTCGTTAAGCAGCAGGGTATCGTCGAGGTCGAGGAACAGGTTGCGGATCATGCTACTCGTCTCTGCCGGCGATCAGGATACGCGGCTTGGGGGGCTCCTGCTTGGGCTCGGATGACGACTCGACGGCGCCGGGCACAATGATGCCCGTGGCCGTGCGCTGCACGGCCGCCTGTTTGCGTTCGGCCTGCTGACGCTCCTGTTGCTGTTGGCGCAGGCGCTGGGCGGTATGTTCGCGCATCCGATCGCGCAGCACGGCAGGATCGTGGTACGGCGTGCCCGGGCCGATCATCGAACGCAGCGCTTCACCCCTGGGCGACAGCATGTAGGCCTGAAAGATGTGTCCGTTCGCGCGCAGGAACGCATCCCAGGTGGCCTGCGGATGCGTATCGCGGTAGATCGCGTAGGCGTTGTGTGTGTACTCCAGCAGGCCGGGCTCGTAGTCGGCGGGCAGAATCACCGTGTTCGTTGACAGGCGCTTGACGCCCTCCAGCTCGAACAGGCGGCCGATGAGCAGGTTTCCCGGGCGCGCGACGCGCGCCAGCAGGTCGCTGCGTACTCTAAGAACGGTCTGTCGCAGACAATCGTAGAGCTCGAGTGCGCCTTGCGCGTTGACGGCAAGCAGGCGGAACAAACCCGTGATCGACTGCGACCAGGCCTGGAGTGTGGCCTGAAGGGCCTCGGGGTAAGGGGTGGCCTTTTCCTCAATGAACAGCTCCAGCACAGTGCGCTCGTCGGTGCGCGTGGGGTAATCGTGTACGAACCACTCCATCGTGCGGCGCATGTCGTCGGGATCGAGGTTGTGCAGCTCGCTCAGGTCGTAGCGCCCGCCCCAGTAGAGCGCAAAGGCCTCGCCCGACTCGAAACGGAAGCGGTCGCTCTGGGCATAGCTGTACAGAGCATTCAGCAGATAGCCCTCGGCGTCGCTGACGTGCAGGTCGCGCGACGCCTTGACCTGATCCTGCCGCATACAGCAGTTCTTGTACTTGCGACCACTGCCGCACGGACAGGGGTCATTGCGCGAAACGGCCATGCTCGCACTCCTCACGAGTCGGTCTCTCAGTCAGATGATCCGCGGGCTGCATCACCGCCGCAGCCGGAGGTGTCACCAACGCCCGCCCCAGATCAGTTTGCGCCAGGCGCGCCAGGTCGGGTTGGCGAACAACGAAGTGCGCTCGACGACCGGCGGCGGCGTAGGGCTCGGTTGCAGCAGAGGCGTGGGCGTTGCGGGGGCGGGCGTTGCGGTCAGCGGGACGACGCCGACGACGCCCTCCGGCAACAGCCCAGAGTCGCGCAGCGCCTCCTCCAGCCAGGCCGTCGTCCGCCGACGGTCGAGCTCAGCTTGCAGGTCGGCGCGTTGCTGCTCCAGCGTCGCGACCTCGCCGGCCAGCTCCTCCTTGCGCGCTCGCAGACGGTAGGCATCAAGCGACTTGCTTGCGAACGCCAACAACAGGTAGAGCGCAAAAGTGGCCGCTACCACCACAACGAGCTGCCTGGCGCTGATCGGACCGGGTTGGCGACCGTCGCTCATGCTTCACCCCACCGCAATGGTACCGCATTCGTTGAGCGCGGTCAACTGTTGTTGTGCCCCCTCAACTGACCGCGTATAATCACCACAGTTCGATCGCTGCGCCGGGCTCGGGAGACTGCACGCGCGATACACTCGATGGAGATGCCCTATGGAACGCCTCATTCTGGTAGTCGATGATGAAGAGGATGTCGCTGAGACAATCGAGCGCGCCTTGCGGAACGCCGGACACCGTGTACTGGTCGCGAAACGCGGTGCAGATGCGCTGCAGATCGCACGTGAGACCCATCCGGACCTGGTGGTGCTGGACATTATCATGCCCGGCATGAACGGCATCGAGGTGTGCCGGCACATTCGCGCCAACCCGGAGCTGGCGCACACGCCTATCCTGTTCCTGAGCGCCAAGGGTGAGATCGGCGACAAGGTGGACGGCTTTGAGTCGGGCGCCGACGACTATATCACCAAGCCCTTCGATCTGCGCGAGCTAGCACTGCGCGTCAGGGCGCTGCTGCGCCGCGCGCAGTTCGGAATCGATTCCACCGAAGTCGAATCCATCGAGTTGGGCCCGCTGGTGCTCAACTGCCGCACATTTGAGATCACAACCCCTCAACGCACCACGCTGTTGACGCCCGTCGAGTACGAGCTGCTGCGTTTTCTGATGAGCAACACGGGGCGCGTCTACTCGGCCGACCAGCTGCTGCAGCAGGTGTGGGGCTATCCCCCGGGCGTGGGCATGCCCGACCTGGTACGCGTGCACATCAAGAACGTGCGCGCCAAGATCGAGCCCGATCCGCGGCATCCCATCTATCTGCGCAACGTCCTGCGAAGGGGCTACATGATCGAGGCCCCCAGGCAGTAGTTCACCAGAGGAGTCCGAGCATGGTCGGAGAGCGTATCCTGGTTGCCGATGACGAGACCGATGTGCGCGAGATGTGCCTGCGCGCCCTGCGGCGCGTCGGCTATCAGGTCGCGGGCGCCAGCGGCGGACGCGAGGCCATCGAACGGATCCGGCGCGAGCCCTTCGACCTGCTGCTGACCGACCTCAAGATGCCCGATACCAGCGGCCTGGAAGCCTTTAAGGCCGTGCACGAGGACTACCCCGATCTGGTCGCCGTAGTCATAACGGGCTTTGGCACCATGGAGGCGGCCATCGAAGCGCTGCAACTGGGCGTGTCCGAGTTTGTGCTCAAGCCATTCAGGACCGCCGAACTGGTCGGTACGGTGGAACGCGCATTCGCCAAGCAGCGCCTGCAGCGCGAAAACGCCCGCCTCAAAGCGCTGATCCCCCTGTTCGACCTCAGCCGCGTCTTTATGAGCTCGGTCGATTTTGACACCGTCGCAAAGGACGTCGTGCGCATCGCGCGACAGGAACTGGGCGCAGACAGCGCTTCGATGCTGCTGCTGGACGCCGGCGATACGCTCACCGTCCGCGCGGCCACCGGGCTGCCCCAGGGCATCGTGTCAGCCACGCACCAAAAGGCAGACGAGGGCGTGGCCGGCTATGCCATCGCCCATCGCGAACCGGTCATCGTGCAGGGCGACCTGCGCGACGATCCGCGCTTCTCCAACGTGCAGAGCAGCGGTCAGGTGCGCAGTTCGATCTGCGTGCCGCTGATTCACAAGGACCAGGTTCTGGGCGTGCTGAATGTCTCGCGCGTGCAGCGGCCCTCGCCCTTCGCGCAGAGCGACGTCGAACTGCTGTCGGTGCTGGGTACACAGGCCGCCGTGGCCATCGACAACGCGCGCATGTTCCGCGAGATCCAGACGGCCTACGACAAGCTGGCCGAGCTCGACCACCTCAAGAGCGAGTTCATCGGCATCGCCGCCCACGAGTTGCGTGCGCCCCTGGCCATCGTGCTCACCTACGCGTCGCTGCTCGAGGACGAGGTGACCGGTCAGATGCGCGACCATCTGGAGCAGGTGACCGATGCGGCTCTGCAACTCAAATCCATCATCGACGAGATGATCAGCCTGCACGAGATCGACTCCGGGGAGGCCGAGGCGTCGCAGCAACAGGTCTCGATCGCCCACGCTGTAGAGGAGACGCTCCACAACCTGGCGCTACTGGCTTCCCACAAGCAGCAGCGCATCGTGGTCGAGATAGCGCCGGACTTGCCAGCGGCCCACGCCGATGAGCGGCTGGTATCGCTGATTCTCAACAACTTGCTCTCCAACGCGATCAAGTTCACGCCCGACCGGGGGACCATCACCATCTCGGCCTGCGAGGACAATGACCGCATCCTGACGTCGGTGCGCGATACGGGCATCGGCATCCCCGCGCCCGAGCTGGAGCGCATCTTTGAGCGCTTCTACCAGGTCGAGGGCTCGCTGCGCCGCCGCCATGGCGGCATCGGTCTGGGCCTGTCCATCGCGCGCGAAATGGCTCAGCTCATGAACGGCCAGATCGAGGTCACCAGCCAGGAGGGCAAGGGCTCCGAGTTCCTGCTCATCCTGCCACGCGCCTGACACATCGGGTATTCAGCACTCGCCAACGTTTGACACGCCTCGCCACGAGGCTAGACTGCGCCGCGTTCCTGCTCCCCATCCACGTCACCGAAAGGAGTCGCCCGATGCCCGTTTTCGACAAACCGCTCGAAGAGCTCGAGACCTACAAACCGGCGCTGACGTGCCAGCCCGATTTTGGCGCCTTCTGGGAGCGCACCCTGGCCGAGTCGCGCCAGGCCCCGCTCAACGCGCAGGTTCAGCCCGCCGACTATCCCATCATGGGCCCCCGCGTGTACGAAGTGCTATACGACGGTTGGCGCGGCGCGCGCATCTGCGGCTGGTTCGTGGTGCCGCAGGGCGATGGGCCCTTCCCCACGTTGATCCAGTATCACGGCTACAGCGGCAACAAGGGCGAGATCGCGCCGCTGCTGATCTGGGCGGCGCAGGGCTATGCCGTCTTTGCCGTCGATGTGCGCGGGCAGTCGGGACGCAGCACCGATCCCACCGTCTACTCTGAGGGACACACCAAGGGCTGGATGACTGCCGGCATCACCGACCCGGAGGAGTACTACTACCGCGGCGCCTATGTGGACTGCGTGCGCGCCATCGATTTCGTCTGCTCGCGCCCCGAGTGCGATGCCGCGCACATCGGCCTCACCGGCGTCTCGCAGGGCGGCGCGCTCAGCCTGGCCGTGGCCGGGCTGGACCCGCGCCCCGTGCTCACGATGCCCGAGGTGCCCTATTTGTGCCATTTCAAGCGCGCCGTCGAGATGGCCGCCGTGATGCCCTATCTGGAGATCTCGGACTATATCCGCGTGTGGCCCAGACGCGCCGATCAGGTCTGGCGCACGCTGAGCTACTTTGACAACCTGAACCTGGCAGCGCGCATCGGCTGCGCCACGCTGGTGGACGTGGGCCTGCTGGATGACTGCTGCCCTCCCTCCACCATCTATGCGACCTACAACCAGATTCGTGCCCCCAAACAGATCGTGCCCTTCCCCTACCACAAGCACGAACAGATCGGGCCCTTCTGGGAGTACAAACTGCGCTGGGCGCACCACTATTTGCAGGGTCGCCCGCTGTAGCCCCTGCGGCGTCTGACGACCACCGCCGGGGCACGGCGACAGGCTTGAGCACGCGCCGCGCCCCACAACGGGTACCCCTTAGCGCCCTCCCGCCGCCTCGACGCCTTCCCGTGCTTCTGCTATACTGCACGGACGTTCGCACGGAGGCGCTTGATGACACAGCACCCACAGAATAGCAGTACGCAGTTGCCGCAGGCGCAGGACGCCTACCGCAGACTGCAGCTCGATGAGGCCCTTACAGGCTACACCCGCCTGCTTGAGATCGACCCGAACCACTATGACGCCCAGGTCGGCGTGGCGCGCACGCTCATTCGACAGCGCCGCCAAGCCGAGGCGTTGGCCGCAGCGCAGCGCGCAGTGGAGCTGGATCCGGCGCGCTACGAGGGCCACGCCGCACTGGCCGTGCTTTACTTTCTCACCGACGACCTGGACAAGGCCGAGGCCGCAGTGCAACGCGCCATCGCCTTGGCGCCCACCGAGCCTGAGCCACACCTCACGCATTCGCAGATCCGCGCCGACCGCAAAGCCTTCGACGAAGCGCGCACCGAGCTCGATGCGGCCCGTGAACAGATCCTGCACATCGCCGACGATGACCTGCGTCAGGAGATGCTGGCTTTTGCGGCGCACACCGAGACCTATCTGTTGCTGGCCGAGGGCAAGGGAGACGACGCGCGCGCGGTGGCCCAGAGCGTCATCGCGCTGGAGGAAGCCAACCCGCACGCCGCCTGCCTGGCCTACTCCAACCTGGGCATCCTCGAGGCGCGCGCGCGGCGCTACGGCCCCGCCGTCGAATACCTTGAGCGCGCCTTTGAGATGAACCCCTACCTGGAGGGCGCCGGCACGACGCTCGGCCGCCTGCTGATTCTGCGCGGAGATCCCGCGCGTGCCGCAGAGGTACTGTCCAAGCTGATGGAGAACCCCTGCGTACACGGCGGCGCGCCACACTTGGCCTACGGCCTCGCACTGGCCCGCACAGGGCGGCGCCAGGAGGCGCTCGTGCAGTACCGTCAGGCGCTCGATGAGGGCCTGCACGGCTCCAACGCCATCATGGCGCGCTGGCAACTGATCTGGCTCAGCACCACCGGCCGACTGGTAGTCATCGGCTTGGCGCTGGCCGGGCTGGCGGCCTGGCTGATCTGGGGCAATCCGTCGTCACAGGTACTGACGCTGCTGGTGATGCTGGCCGTGATTCTTGTGCTGCAGCAATTGTGGAACCGGTCGCGCCCTGCGCGACCCCGCTAACAGAAAGAGGAGATCAGCGATGAAGCTCAGCGCGCGCAATGTGCTCAAGGGTGTGGTCAAGCAGGTTACACACGGGGCGGTCAACAGCGAGGTCATCATCGAGCTGCCGGGCGGCGCCGAGATGGTGTCGATCATAACCAAGTCGTCGGCCGAAAACCTGGCGCTCGCGCCGGGCAAGGCAGTCTATGCGGTGATCAAGGCCTCGAACGTGATGGTGGCCGTCGACTAGGCGACTCGAGTTCACAGCATTTGGCCCTTGTCAAGGTAGTGGGAGTGTGATATACTGTCACCATACGGTTAGCGGCACACCTGCAACTCAGGAGGCCCTCGATGAAAAAGCGGGTCCTTACCATCCTCACACTTATGTCTCTCTTGCTTTCTGGAGTGGCCGGTATCCTTGCATCGCCGGTCGGTGCTGATGACGGGGTGTATCACTACGTGGGGTGGGGAGACACGCTCTCCTACATTGCCGTCAAGTACCACGTCACAGTACCCGAGATCATGGCGGCCAACGAGTTGACGAACGCCGACCTGATCTATGCCGGGCGCAAGCTGCTCATCCCCGTCGCCGCGGGCGCCTACGTGGAGCACACAGTGGTCTGGGGGGACTCACTGCTCTCAATCTCGCGCACGTACGGCGTCCCCTACTGGGATATTGTCTTGCGCAACGACATCCCCAACCCAAACCTGATCATTGTCGGGCAGAAACTGCTCATTCCTGCGGAAGGGTCCGAAGCACCGCCCGCAGTCGTCGAGCCGACGGTTGCAGCTTCGACCGAGGCCACCCCCGCAGCAACAGCCGTAGTTGCTGAGGAGACAGTCGTGCCAGAGGCCCCCGCGCTTGGGGCGGGCATCACCATCACCAGCCCGTTGCCCGACGCCGAGGTCACCAGCCCCGTGACGGTGACCGGCTTTGGCGCCGGCTTTGAGAACACCCTGGCCATCGACATCCTGAACGCCAGTGGCGTTGTCATCGGCCAAGGCTACGCGATGGTAGACGCCGAGACGGGCAGGATGGGGCCCTTCACGGGCTCCATCGAGTTCACCGCCCCGGCTCAGGCGGAGCTCGGGCGCATCCAGGTGTACTCGATCAGCCCGCGCGACGGCGCCATCGAGAACTTGGCTTCGGTGTCGGTGAAGCTCAAGCCCTAGCCGTCCCATTGTCTCCTGACGTAACAGCGGCAGCACTCTACCGGGTGCTGCCGTTTGCATTGCCGTCGGGAGCCTGTCTAGTGCGCCATCCCATCAGCGCACGCAATGTGCACAAGGGTGTGGTCAAGCAGGTTACGCACGGGGCGGTCAACAGCGAGGTCATCATCGCGCTGCCGGGCGACACCGAGATGGTGTCGATCATAACCAAGTCGTCGGCCGAAAACCTGGCGCTCGCGCCGGGCAAGGCAGTCTATGCGGTGATCAAGGCCTCGAACGTGATGGTGGCCGTCGACTAGCGCTCCGGATCCGGTCCATCACTGCGGCCCAACAGGTGACCGGCCACCGCAAAGACGACCAGCGCGATCACGATCAACAGCGCCGCCAGCGGCGTAGCCCGCGTCAGGCCGTAGCCCTGAAAGCGCTCGTAGACCAGCACCGCCAAAGTGCGCGGATGGTAGGCCAGCATCACGACGGCCCCGAATTCGCTGATGCCGCGCGCCCACATCAGCAGCGCGCCGCCCAGGACGCCTCGGCGCGCCAGCGGCAGGGTCACGTGCCAGGCCGTCTGCCAGGCGCAGGCGCCATCGCACTGTGCCGCCTCAGCGAGGTCCTGCGCAATGGCGGCAAAGGCGTCGCGCGCGGCGGCCACCAGAAACGGCGCACTGACGAACATCATTGCCACCACCACACCGCTCAGGCGATCGGTGAAAAACAGGCCGAGACGCCCGAGCGGCGCCCCCAGCGGCCCGCGCGCGCCATAGGTCAGCAGCAGGGCCACGCCCGCCGAGGTGTGTGGAATGATCACCGGCAAGCCCAGCAGGGCGTTGATGAGACGTCTGCCCGGTAGCCGGCCACGTGCCAGCGCGTAGGCCAACGGCAGGCCCCCCAGCAGTCCCAGCACTGTGGCAATCGCGGCGCCGCCCAGCGTGACCGCCAACGAGCGCTGCACCTCACCTTCGCGCACCGCCTCGACCACGCTCGCGGGCGTAGTTCCCAGCAGCAGCACCACCACGGGCACGAGCAGGAACACGACCAGAAGCGCACTCAGCGCCGCGCCGAACGCCCGGGCGGCGGATGGTCGGCGCAGACGGCTCACTCCTGCGCGCACAGGGGCCTCAACAGCTCGGGCAACAGATCGTGGTGGTCCGTCAGCGCCTGATCCAGCAGGGGGTGATGGTTCTCGGCCATGACACGCCGCCCCTCCTCTCCCAGCAGGTAGGCGATGAAGCGCGCGGCCGCCTCGGGATGCTCCGCGTTGCTGGGGATCGTCAGACCGTAGGCGATCGGCTCACCGGCAAAGAGCGGCTCTACCGAGGCAAAGCGCTGCATATCGAGCCGCACAGCCACCTTGCGGTAGGTCTCTGCGTGTTGCTCGTCGCCCAGGTCAACCTCTGGGGCCAGATCGATATAGGCAAGCCCGTGTTGATGGACGACCGTGGCGTATTCGAACACATAGTCCACGTCGCCCGACTGCAGCAGCGGGATCAACTGCACGCTGCTCCCGCGCAGCACAATCGTCGAGTTGACGCGCGGCTCCAGCACCTCGGGCACGCGAATCAGCGTCCGGCCGTCCTCTTGGACAACACGAATCGGCTGACCAAAGCGCCCCATCAGCACATCCTCAAACAGGGTCTTGCGGCCGTACAGCGTCTCAGCCAACTGCAACACCATCAGCTGCCGATAGCCACAGGCATCAAAGCGTGGATCCGCCAGGCCCACGCGTGTGCCCGGCCGCGTGATGATCTCCGCCCAGTTGTCGGCGCTCAGTTCGTCGGCGCCACGACTGCCGGGCGCATACGCCAACACGACGCGATTGGTGGCAAACCGGACTGACCACGACGCATACGGCTCGCCCGTATCGGGATCATTGGTAGCGTACATCAGCATCGGCAGCAGCGCATGGTCGGCCGAGGCCACCACATCAATGCGTTTGTGAACATCGGTCACGGTACGCATCACCTGGATACTGCCGTGCGCCTCCATCTGCATGTCGATGTCGGGGTTGGCGGCCTCAAAGCCATCTTCCAGTGCCGCAAAGGGGATCATCAGGCTGCCCGCGCAAAAGACGCTCAACGGGATCCGCGTCGCGGGCGGGGACGGAGCAGCCGTGTGCACTGGCTCAGGCGTCCCGGCAGCGGGCTGCGCCGCCGGCGTGCAGCCGGCCAGCAGCGCGATCAGCACCAGTACGATGACAAAACTTCTCATCCTTCACCTGGTTTGCATGTCTGGGGGGGGGCGATCGCCCATGCCACCTTCCGGAGAAGGGAGCCCGGCGTTGCTCGACTCCCCGCCCCCCAGTTGGGGGGGGGGGCGGGGAGTCGAGGGAAAGGCATGTGCCCGATCTATTTGAGTTCGATCAGGCGCACGTCCTTGACCCAGGCGCCCGAATCCATACCGGGCATCACCAGCGCAAAGGCGGTGCCATCAAACGTAACCAGACAGTCGTCGCATGCGGTGATGGCGTCCCAGGGGACCTCGGCCGTGTAGCCGTCGCCGGCCGTGAACAGCACGGCCGCCACGCCCTCTTCGGGCTCGCACTTGGCCAGGATCTCGTTCAGCAGCACGCCCTCATAGTCTTGCGGGCCCTTCTTGGGATGCTCGGCGCTGATCTTGACGCTCGCAAGCTGAGCCCAGTCGGCCGCCGCGATCGCCCATGGGTTGGCCGCCTTACCCCAGACGTGCAACGTGCCCTCAGCCGCCTCCGGCGCCACGGCCTCAGATCCCTCTGTACTGGGAACCTCGGTCGGCGCCGCCTCAGGCGCGGCCTCCATCTCGTCGATATGGAGCACGATCTGGGCCACCGCGCCCACCATCTCGGCCTTGGACAGGCTGGAGCCGACGAGACGCAACGGGAAATGCTTGTCCTCGAGGGGCTGGCCGTTCATCAAGTAGGCCAGCAGAACGGTCTTGTTGCGTGACAGCGTCTGGCTGTCAAACGTGACCTTGTAGCCGTCGGCGGCCACCACGTCGACCTTGTAGCCTCGCTCCGCCAACTCGGCGTTGAATGCAGCGGTTTCGTGCTTGTTTTCGTCGTCCACTCGGCCCAGCAGGTAGTAGAGCGGTATGCCCGCCCACATGTTGCCGTCGGCGTCGGCCCACTCGCCCAGGTGGCAGTTGGGGGCCGAGCCCGACTCGAACGTGCCGCGGTCCATCTCTTCGACGATCGCGCCCTCGAGGTGCAACGTCCAATCAGCGGCGGCCGGCTTGACCACTACCTGACGCACCCACTTGACCGACCAGTGACCGTCCGTGACCTGGTCCTTCTCGGGGCCCACCACGTACAACCTCAGCGTGCCGTCTTCCTCGGTCGGCAGAGGCTCACCGTCACGCTCATACGCCAGGATGACAGTCAAGTGGCTGTCGCGCACCACTTCGTCACCCGTGGCCGGGTCAAAGGTCACGAACGTGCCATTCACAACCTGATCGTGCGACATCGTCATCGAATAGCCATCTTTGGCGACCACGTTGACGGCCATCGTAGCGTCAAAGGCGCCAAGCATCTCAGCCAGGTCCTGAACCGAGACGCCCTTGTAGTACGCCGGGGGCGTGATGCGACCGGTAGAGCTCTTAGTTCCGGCCCAGCCCTCCGTAACAGGCAACCCCTTGAGTTGCTCCAACGTCAAAGACTGGCTCGCGTCGCCACTCTGCAGCGTCAGGATCGGATCCTGCGAGACCGGCGCTTGCGTCACCACGGGCGTTGGCGTCGACGGCTCTGGGGTGGCTGTGACGACGACATACTCGACAATCGCGGTGGGCACTGCTGCCTGTTGGCAGCCGGACAATACCGAAACGAGCAAGACAACAGCAAGCAACCAACGGAAACGTGACATTCTGTTCCTCCATGCTGATGGGTCAGTGCGGGGTCGTGCCGATGCTCGGGCGCCCGCGACCGATGCGAATGGGGCGGCACACGCAAAAAGCCGATGTCTCTGCACGCGGAAAGAGAGACACCGGCTCATATGGGCCGCTGCAAAACATCTCCTTTCCAAACGCGGGAGGTAGGCGCGTTTTCACGCCTGCCCTTAGGCTGCGGGCGACATCCTCAAGGACGGCCGCGCAGTCAGGGGTCCGTGGATCGTGGCCGAAGCGGTAGACCCACAGACTCGGAGTCCTATGCGGTTTTGCTGACTTTGAGCAGGGACATCCCTCCTGACAAGCAGAATGGCCGCGTTCGCGAGACAGAGATCGCCTCCAAGCGTCGTCGCCAAACCTGTCGGCGCCCGCATTCAGAACGCGCAGTGGCGGCCATGGCGAGATGCGCCTCTCCGACCGGCCCGGTAACCGACAATCATTCGCTGATCATTATATCGCTGGCATAAAAAAGGTCAACAGAACCTGTTGGGGCCCTTGTAACGTCAGACAGGCTATGTTATACTTGAGGATGAACACCAAACGGCGAGCCTGCATATCGGGAGGTCCAACATGAACAGACGCTTCCTCATCATCCTCATCCTTACGTGCCTCGTGGTCTCCGGTCTGGCCAGCGCACTGGCGTTTCCCGTAGGGGCCGACGATGGCGTCTTCCACACCGTGCAGTGGGGAGACACGCTTTCCGGCATCGCCTGGAGATATCGCGTCAAAGTCGCCGACATCGTGGATGCCAACGACCTCACCAACGCAAACGCAATCTATGCAGGGCAGAAGCTGCGCATCCCCATTGAGGCGGGCGCCTACACCGAGCACGTCGTCGCCTCGGGTGAGACGCTGCTGACGATTGCGCACAAGTATGGCGTCTCGTACTGGGATATCATGCTGCGCAACGGCCTCGCCAACCCCAACGCCATCGTTGCCGGCCAAAAGCTGGCGATCCCGGCGGAAGGATCCGAAACAGTTGCGCCTGCGGGGGAGACGCCTGCTGCGGACACGACGCCTGCGCCCGCCACCGAGACAAAGGCCACGACCCTGCCTGTGACCGAAGGGCTGGACCCGCTGTGCGTGCTGCAGGAAGAGATCGTGATCGTCAGCCCCCTGCCCGAGGAGCAGATCACCAGCCCCGTGACGGTGACCGGCTGCACACGCGGTTGCTGCGCGCTGGCTGTTGACATCATCGATGCACTGGGCGTCACCATCGGCCAGGGCTACGTGCTCGTCGACACACCCGAGGGCGTGTGGGGCCATTTCGGCGGCACGATCGAGTTCACCAAGCCTGCCGAGCAGCAGTTGGGCCGCATCCAGGTCTACAGGATCAGCGAGCGCGATGGCGCTATCGAGCACCTGAGCTCTGTGCCCGTTGTGCTGATGCCCTGAGCAGGTCGCCGAATCCGCTATACAGGACGGCCGCACCCCTACGGGGTGCTGCCGTTTGCGTTGCCATCCGCACCAGGCTTAGTGCGCAAAATCGCGCGCGGCAGGCAGCCCCCCCGCCGCCTCTGCCGCCCAGACCGCGTTGACGATCGCCAGCGACACCGCCTCGGCGGCCATGTCGGCCACCAGCGCCATGTGCGCGCGCGCGGACCCAGTGGACAGCGCGAACAGCGTGTCGCCGTCGAACAGCGTGTGCGCCGGCCGTACGGTGCGCGCCAGGCCATCGTGCGCTGCCGAGGCCACCTGGTTGGTCTGTGCCACGTCCAGACGCGCATTGCTGGCTACGACGCCAATCACCGTGTTCCGCAGCGCCATCACGTTGCGCACAGCCGGACTGCGCAGCGCAGCCGCGCTGTCGGCGAACGAACGACCGTCCGCAGCGCGGGTGCCGGCGAGGATGGCTCCGCTGTGCGGCTCCACGATGTCGCCAAAGGCATTGACAGCCACCAGCGCCGCCACCACCAGACGACCGGCGCGCAGGCTGGCCGTGCCGAGCCCCGCCTTCATCGCACGCGCCATGCCCAGCAACTTGCCCACTGTGGCGCCAGTACCAGCGCCCACATTGCCCTGGCCGCGTTCGCTGGTCGACGCCGCCACGCAGGCGGCATAGCCCATCGCGGCGTCTGGCCGCACGGTGGCGCTGCCAAAGCCCAGGTCGTACAGCACGGCAGCCGGCACGATCGGCACCCTGGCTTCACCGGCGTCATAGCCGATGCCCTGCTCCTCGAGATAGCGCATCACGCCGTCGGCGGCCGCCAGACCAAAGGCGCTGCCTCCCGTGAGCAGCACACCATGCACCCGCTCCACCAGCATGCCGGGACGCAGCAGGTCGGTCTCGCGGGTGCCCGGGGCCAGCCCGCGCACCGCCACTCCGCCTACCGCGCCCGCGCGACAGAGCACCACGCTGCAGCCCGTGAACGCCTGCGCGTCACTGGCGTGCCCCACCGCGATGCCGGGCACATCCACCAGCGCCCCCGGTGACAGCTCAGCCATAGCGCGCCCTCCAGAGTTCGGCGATCCGCACCACAAGGTGCTCGGCCACTTCAGCCTTGCTCATCAGGGGTAGTTCCTCCGGAGCACGGCCGGGCGCCAGCAGCGTCACGCGATTGCTCTCCACCTCGAACCCACTGTCGCTCGACGAGACGTCGTTGGCCACGATCATGTCCAGACGTTTGCGCGTCAGCTTGTCGTGCGCATTGGCCAGCAGGTTCTCGGTCTCGGCGGCAAAACCGACTACCAATCCGGGGCGCTCGCTCGCGACGCGCGCCCCCGCCACTGCCAACAGAATGTCCACCGTGCGCTCCAGCGGCAGCGTCAACCCGTCGGCTCCCTTCTTGATCTTTTGGTCCGAGACCTGCGCCGGCCGGTAATCGGCCACGGCGGCCGCCATGATCAGCACGTCGGTCGCGGCCGCGCGCTCGAGCACGGCCGTGTGCATATCGGAGGCCGTACGCGCCGATACCTGCTCCACGCCATGAACCCGCGACAGACCTGTAGGCGCACTGATGAGCGTGACCAACGCGCCGGCGTCGCGCGCGGCCTCGGCCACGGCGTAACCCATGCGCCCCGATGAACGGTTGGTGATGTGGCGCACCGGATCCAGCGGCTCCTGCGTGCCGCCTGCGGTCACTACGACGCGCAGGCCCGCCAGGGGACCGTTGCGCCCCAGCGTGCTGCGCACCGCCGCCACGATCTCGTCCAAGCTGACCAGGCGTCCCAGCCCCACGCGTCCGGAGGCAAGGCGGCCTTGTCCGGGCCCCACCAGCACGGCGCCGCGCTGCCGAAGCGTCTCGGCGTTGGCCAGTGTCGCGGGGTGCGCCCACATATCGGCGTCCATCGCGGGCGCGATTACCAGTGGGGCGGTGCTCGACAGAACCGTGGTGGTGAGCAAGTTGTCGGCCACGCCGTGGGCGATCTTGGCCATGGTGTTGGCCGTGGCAGGCGCAATCACCAGCACCTGAGCCTTTTTCCCCAGCGAGATGTGCGCCATATCCATATCGCGCAGCAAGTGGAACTGATCGACCGAGACCGGGCGCGCCGTCAGCGTCTGAAACGGCAGCGGCGTAACAAAGCGCGTGGCTGCCTCAGTCATGATCACGTCCACGACCGCGCCGGCCTGCACCAGGCGACTGCACAGCTCCACCGCCTTGTAGCAGGCGATGCCGCCCGTCACCCCCAGGACGATGTTGGCTCCTCGCAGTATCATCGCTGCTCCCTGTTCATCTCGTAGACCAGGCGCAGTCCCTTGAGGACCAGCCAAGGGTCCACGGCTTCAAAGACGGTCGTCTCGTTCGCTACCAGCGGCGCCAATCCGCCGGTGCCGATCACGTGCGTATCGGGCCCCAACTCGGCCCGAAAGCGCGTGACCATACCCTCCACCAGCCCCACATAGCCCAGCAGGATGCCTGAGCGCATCGCGTCGACCGTGTTGGTGCCGATAGCGTGAGGAGGCCGCTGCAGATCGACGCGGCGCAGCATGGCCGTGCGCTGGAAAAGCGCCTCGGCCGCGATGCGCAGACCCGGGGCAATGGCCCCGCCCAGATACTCACCCTTGGCCGACAACGCGTCAAATACCGTGGCGGTGCCAAAATCGACCACACAGGCCGGCCCGCCGTAGCGGTGCAGCACCCAGGCCGCCTTGACGATGCGATCCGCGCCCACGTCGCGCGGGCTGTCATAGCGCACCGACACACCCGTCTTGACGCCGCTCCCCACCACCAGCGGCTCCAGCCCGATGTACTCGCGCAGCATCTCGACGATGATCTCGGTCAGCGGCGGTACTACGCTGGCCAGCACGATGCCGTCGATCTCCTGGCGCGCCACCTCGCTGTGCGCCATCAGGTTGAGCAGTAGCATGCCGTACTCGTCAGGCATCTTGTGCGCATCGGTGGCGATGCGCCAGTTCGCCTGCAACTCTTCGTCGCGGTACACGCCCAACACAATGTTGCTATTGCCGATATCGACGCATAGCAGCATGCCTCACCTCCGAAAAGGGACGATCACGAATAGCACGAAGAGAACGAACGGCACGAATGCTATGTGGAGGAAACCGCCTCCTCCACGCGACCTTCCGACTCGCGGCGGCCCATCGGTCTGGCCCCTTTTCGTGTTTTTCGTCTTTTTCGTGGCTAACGTCTTTGTGTACTTCGTGGTTACAGCCTCGATCCCCGCTTCCGCGAGCTGATGCCGCGCAGCGCGCCCACCACCATCACCACCACGATGGCCGAGACGATCGCCTCGGGGATGCCCTGCGCCAGCCCCACGCCCAGCGCCACCCCGGGCGTGATCCCCGGCACCTGGCGCAGCACGGCCGCGGTCAGCACCGGGATCGTGTTGGCCAGCGACCCGGCCACCGCCGCGATCGCCAGGCTCACGATGCCCAGGTCTTCCTTGCGCATCCACAGAAACAGGGCCGCTGCGCCCGCCAACGACAGCACGGCCATCACAATGCCCAGCCACAGCGTGCGTTGGCCCACTACATAGCTGGAGTATAACAGCAAACCCAGCAGCACGGCCAGCATCACCGTCAACGTTCGCCGGTTGGCTCTGCGCAACGCGCCATATACCAGCCAGGCCACCACGCCGATCAGCAGCCGCGGCAGAATGATGACCAGCGGGTCCTTGACCGGCACCAGCGGACTGAAAAAGCTGCCCACGCCAAACCCGAGCGCCAGCACCAGGCCCACGATCGGCCCCTCCAGGATCCCGCCGATGATCGTGGGGATGTGCGAGATGGTGGCGCTGCCGGCCGGCGTGGGCACCGGGATGAACCCGATGGACGTAAAGGTCAACAGCAGGGTGATGGCCAGCAGCAGGCCCGCCACCACCACGCGGCGGATGTAGCGTTCCTGCACAGGCTTTTGCGATGCTGCCAGCCGCTGGCCGGCCGCACGCGCTGCCTCGATCTCGGTGGAAGAGGGTGTTTGCGATTTGTTCTCTGTCATGCGTTCGATCTCCTGACAAACGATGTGCGAGCTCAGACCTACGGCAGAACGCGCGGCAGCCATGCCACCACCGCCACCAGCGCGGCCGCTGCCAGCATGGCCACCCCATCGACGGCGCGCAGTTCGAGCTCGTTGAGGTGCGTGCGCCCTGCGCCGCCCTGGTAGCAGCGCGCCTGCATCGCCAGGCTCAGCTCCTCGGCGCGGCGAAAGGCGTCCACGAACAGCGGCACTACCAGCGCGCCCAGGCGGCGCGCGTTGGCCGCCAGGCGCCAACGCCCCGCGCGAGCCGGGCGCACTTCGCGCGAGGCCTGCGCCTGCCCGATGGTCTCCAGCGTCTCCCCCAGAATCGGCAGGAAACGCAGTGCCAACGCCCCCACCAGCGCCAGTTGGTCGGCGGGCAGCCCCACGCGGCGCAACGGCCGCAGCAGCCGCTCCACGCCCTGCGTCAGCTCGCTGGCGGAGGTGACACTTGTCAGCAGGCTGGCCAGTCCGATCAGCACCACAAAGCGCGCGGCCGTCACCGCCACGGCGCGCACGCTGGCCGCACTCACCTGGAGCGGCCCCCAGTCCAGGAACACGCGCCCCACCGACGCGCCATAGGCGCTCTTGTAGAACAGCAACTGCAGCAACGCCAACACCGCCAAAAAGGGCAGTATCGGCAGCACCGCCGACAGCACATAGCGCAGCGATAGCCGCGCCAGCCGAACCAGCGCGAACACGACCAGCAGCATCAGCAGGCTGGAGGCATAGCCGGAGGCCAGCGTAGCCGCCACCACCAGCAGCGCGAACGCCACCAGCTTGGCGCGCGGGTCCAGCCGATGCACCGGCGACGCCACCGGAATGTACTGGCCCACAGCAACGTGGCGCAGCGCGTCGTAGCTCATGGGCGCCCCCCGCGCGTTGGGTCCGCCAAGGCCTGCCAGATGGCCTCCTCGGCCTCATCAGGGGTGAGGGCGCCGAGTGCCACCGCCATACCCCCCTCGCGCAGCGCGTGCACGATCTCGACCGCCGCCGGACAGGCCAACCCGTGGGCATGCAGCAGGTCGCGCTCGGCGAACACAGCGCGGGTGTCACCCTCGATCGCCGTGCGCCCGTCGTGCAGCACCGTCACCCGATCGGCCAGCGACGCCACCTCCTCCATATCGTTGGAGACCAGCAACAGCGTCAACCCCTGCTCTTCCCGCAGACGCCGCAGCAGCGCGTGGATTTCGCGCTTGCCCTGCGGATCCAGGCCGGTTGTGGCCTCGTCGAGCACCAGCAACTGCGGTTGCATCGCCAGTACGCCGGCCAGCGCCAGCCGGCGCGTCTCGCCGCCGCTCAGTAAGAGGGCCTGACGATCGACAAAGGCCTCGAACGGCAGCCCCACCACTTCCATGGCCCAGCGCACGCGCTCGCGCAGCGCCTCGCCGGCCAGTCCGAGTTGACGCGGGCCGTAGGCCACATCGTCACCTGCGTAGCGCTCGATGAGCTGCTGTTGCGGATACTGAAACACCAGGCCCACCTTTTGGCGCAACAGCGCCAGATCCAGCGTCGCATCGGCAGTGTCCTGCCCGAACACGACGACTTTGCCAGGCGCGTCGGGCCGCAGCAGCGCGTTGAGGTAGTGCAGCAGCGTGGACTTGCCGGCGCCGTTCTCGCCGATGAGGGCGCCGATCTCGCCGGCGCGCAGAGTCAGATCTGCGCTGCGCAGGGCCACCGTCTCCATCGGCGTGCCCGCGAGATAGGTGTGGCTCAGCTCACGCACCTGGACGACGATCTCGGCGCTCATGTGGGCCTCCCGGCGTCCAACAGGGCCGCCACAAGCGCCTCGGGCGTCAGCAGGCCCTCGGGCAGCGGTGCGCCGCGTCGCTCGAGCCCCTGCGCGATCGCCGCAGCGGGCGGCAGATCGAGCGCCAACTCCGCCAGCCGCTCGCGTTGCGCGAACACCTCTCGTGGAGTGCCCCTCAGCGCCACCTCGCCGCGCTCCAGCACCAGCACGCGCTGCGCCGCGGTCACCTCGTCCATGGCGTGCGTGATCGCCACCACCGCGAGGCCGCCGGCGTGCAGCCCCTGCACCAGTTCCAGCACCTCCTGCCGCGCACGAGGGGCCAGCATCGCCGTGGACTCGTCCAGCACCAGGCAGCGCGGTCGCATCGCCAGGATCGCCGCGATCGCCAGGCGCGCCTTTTCACCCGCCGACAGCGTGCGCGGGTTGCGCTCGGCCAGCGCCTGCAGACCCGTGTCGCGCAGCACCTGTTCCACGCGGGCGCGCAGTTCAGCGCCCGGCACGCCGAGGTTCTCGGGACCAAAGGCCACTTCCTCACGCGCCACCGTGGTCACGAATTGGTTGTCGGGATTCTGAAAAACCATCCCCACCGTGGCGCGCATGGCAACGCGTGCCTCTGCTTCGCGCGTGTTGCGCTCCTCCACCCAGACGTCGCCACTGGTGGGCAGCAGCAAGCCATTCAGGCACTTGGCCAGCGTCGATTTGCCCGAGCCGTTGTGCCCCACAACGGCCAGGTACTCGCCCGCGTCCACCTGCAGCTCGATAGCGCGCAAGGCCGGCACAGCCTCGGGCGTGTCGGCGTTGTAGGTGTACGACAGGTTCTGCACACGAATGAGGGCGCCCAACGTTCCTCCGGAAAACACAAAACCCCGCGCCAACCGAGCGCGGGGTCGCAACACAAGCCAGTTTACTGGTCTGGTGGTGCCCGCCGTCTCGGTCGAGCCGCACGATCGTCTACCCGGGTCATTCTACGCTGTTCGGGCGACGACTGTCGAACCGTTAGCACTTGCTCGGCGCCTGACAAGGTCGCCGGCTGCGGCGAGCAGCGCAGGGACAGTTGCCCATGCGCCACCACGCCGCTATACTGCGTGCTGTGCCCCAGGAGGGAGTTGGACCCCCGACCAACGGTTTAGGAAACCGCTGCTCTATCCTCTGAGCTACGGGGGCAAAGGCTTCGGTTGTCAAACCCGCCCCACGAAAGGGCGGCGGCGCATGATAGCCGATTCGACGACGGTGGCAAGCCCTACGTCACGCCTCGAGCACCCCAGGGTCCAGGTCCACCCAGATCGGGCAGTGGTCGCTCCCCTTCACCTCCGCCTGGATCCCCGCCCCCCTCACGAACCCCATCGCCCCCTCGCTCGCCAGCACGTAGTCGATCCGCCACCCGATGTTCTTCTCCCTCACCCCGAACCGCTGGCTCCACCACGTGTAGTGCCCCGGCCCCGGCTCGAACCGTCGAAACGTGTCCGCCCACCCCGCCCGAACCCATCGGTCCAGCTCCTCTCGCTCCTCCGGCAAGAACCCGCTCGTCTTCTCGTTCTGCTTCGGCCTCGCCAGGTCGATCTCCCGGTGCGCCGTGTTGAAGTCCCCCATCACCAGCACCCTGCCCCCGCCCGCCCGCAAGGGTTCCAGCACCTCGAACACCTTGCGGTAGAACGCGAGCTTGAAGGGCACCCGCCCGTTGTCCCTCTCTTTGCCGCTGCCGTTCGGGAAGTACCCGTTCACCACCCAAAGCCTTCCGAACTGCGCAATCTGCACGCGACCTTCGACGTCGAACTCCTCCACGCCGAGCGAGGTCTGCAGGGTGGTCCAGCGATTGCGCGCGAGAAGGCCGACTCCGCTGTAGCCCGACCGCTCCGCCGCGACGTAGTCCGCGTGCCAGCCCTTCGGAGACAGCAGCGAGGGCTCCAGCTGTTCGGGGCGGACGCGTGTCTCCTGCAGACCGACGACTTCCCCTTTGCAGCCTTCCAGCCACTCGGTGAACCCCTTCGTGGAGGCAGCCCGCAGGCCGTTGACGTTCCAGGAGTACACGCGAAAGAGCTTCGACTTCTTGCTCGTCGGGGGCATGGGGGTCACCGTAGCGCACGGACGCCCGGGGGGGGAAGAGCGCCGATTCCGACCGGAAGTGCTGGACGTTTCCCCCTGTCGAGACCAGGAAGTGGGCATGACGAGCACCCCGACGGCGCGCACTACCTTGGTCGACCGCTTTCTCAACGCGGTCGAGCGGGTGGGCAACGCGCTTCCCAACCCCGCCTCGCTGTTCGCCATCTTCGCGCTGCTCACCTTGGCCTTGTCGGCCCTGGGCAGCTGGCTGGGGTGGCAGGCGAAGCACCCTGCCACCGGCGAGATCGTGACCCCCCTGAACCTTCTGTCGAAGAGCGGAGTCGCCCGCATCATCGAGGAGATGGTCCCCGCCTACACCAGCTTCGCTCCCCTCGGGGTCGTGATGGTGGCCATGCTCGGCATCGGCATCGCCGAGAGCAGCGGCCTCATCAGCGCCGTCATCCGGATGCTCGTCCTCTCGGCCCCCAGGCGCGCCCTGACCCTGGTGATCGTGCTGGCCGGAGTGCTCTCCAACACGGCCAGCGACATCGGTTACGTGCTGCTGATTCCCCTTGCTGGCGTCGTGTTCTCCGCCGTCGGACGCAACCCCATCGTGGGGATGGCGGCCGCGTTCGCCGGTGTGTCCGGGGGCTTCAGCGCCAACCTGGTCCTCGGGACCATCGACCCCTTGCTCGCAGGCCTGACCGAGGAGGGTGCCCACATCCTTGACCCGGCCTACCGCGTCAACCCCACCGCCAACTACTACTTCATGTTCGTCTCCACGTTCCTCATCGTGCTCGTCGGCACGTGGGTCACGGAGAAGATCGTCGCCCCCCGCTGCGGCGACTACAAGGGAGAGCAAGAGACCATTGAACGACTCTCCGACCAAGAGAAAAAGGGCATTCGCTGGAGCGCCCTCGCCCTCGTCGCCTGGTTGGCCGTCGTGGCCGCGGGGCTCCTTCCCGAAAACGGCGTCCTCCGCGGCGCCGACGGCGGCATGCTTTCTTCTCCCCTCCTCAAGGGAGTCATTGCCACCCTCTTCGTCACCGCCGCCACCATGGGGGTGGTGTACGGCTTCGTCACAGGGAAGTTCAAGAACGACAGCGACATCGTCCACGGGATGACGGGCAGCCTCAAGGCCCTGTCGGGTTACATGGTTCTCGTGTTCTTCGCGGCGCAGTTCGTGGCGTACTTTCGCTGGAGCAACCTCGGGGTGATCTTGGCCGTTCGGGGGGCGGAAGTTCTCGTCGCGGCCAACCTCGGCGTGATCCCGCTGATCTTGCTGTTCGTGGTGCTGACGGCCTTGATCAACCTGGTGATGGGCAGCGCGTCTGCGAAGTGGGCCATCATGGCCCCCATCTTCGTCCCCATGTTCATGCTCCTCGGCTACTCCCCCGAGCTTTCCCAGGCCGTTTTCCGGGTCGGGGACTCCGTCACCAACGTCATCTCCCCGATGATGAGCTTCTTCGCCCTCATCATTGCCTACTTCCAGAAGTACGACGCCAAGGCCGGCATCGGGACCATCGTCTCCACGATGCTCCCCTACTCGATTGCGTTCTCCATTGGCTGGGTGCTCCTGCTCATCGGATGGATCCAACTGGGTCTTCCCCTCGGTCCCGGGGCGGGTCTCACCTACGAGCTTCCAAAACCGGTGTCTCCGTAGGGGAGGTACTCGGATGACACGGTTCGACAAGGCGAACCGTGCGAAGCCCGCCCCGGGCGGGCTTTCCCGCCCAAAGCTCTGCCGTGAGGCTTCAGAGGCCGTCTCAAAACCGAGCCCGAGCCGGTTGGGTTAACCCGCGTGATGAAAATCACCGGTTTCGTGGGGGCACCCGGTGTGTTTTGGGACGGCCTCCTTCAGCCCGCGGCAAGAAAAGACAAGGTCCGTCAATCTGGACTCAGAGGACTCAGATGTTGCCCGATCGCCAGGCGAAGTAACCCCACCGCGCAAAGCTCGCGAGCCACAGCGCCAGGGGCTTGTTCTTCGGGTAGGGCACCTCCCCTTCCCCTTCAGGAACCTCGATCCCCACCGTCGCGAGAAACTCCCTCGTATCGGCCCCCCGCACGGGCGGAGGGGCCACGTCCACGACCGGCGTCCTCGACAGGTGCATCGGGCTACGGACGAAGGTCAGGGGCTCCGGAACCCCGGGGAAAGACGCCTTGCGCACGGCAGGACGAGGACCGGGGTCGTACTTGCGGATGTCGTGCACGAGGTTGCGCATGGAGTCCCCGGCAAACACGACCACACGGTCCTCGAGCCCCGCTTGCACGACCGTCTTGCGCCAATGCTCCGCGGACCGGAGCCAGAAGGTCTTGCCGATCGCCTCGAACAACGCCTCTGGCGTTCGTTGCCCATGGCGGACCAACCCCGCCCGCTGGGCCCACCGCTCCACGTCGTTGCGCAAACCGGCCACCATGGCATACCCGTCGCGCGCGCGAAGGATCTCCGCGACCGTCTGACGCCCCGGGTCGAACGAGGTCTTGACCCCGGCGCGAAGCCCTTCCTTGAGCCGTTCGCCCCGCTGGCCCCGGGCGACCCCCGCTACCTGGAAGTACACGGCAATGCGGGTGAGGTGCGTGGTCCCGAAGGTCCCCTCCCCCGTTCTCTGCCTGTGAAACAAGCCCATCAACGTCGAGAGGGCCCCGGCAAGACCGCACCCTATGTCGATGATCGGGCTGGGAAGCAGCCGAGGACGCTGGCCCCGGGCATACCCCATCTGCACCCCGGTCACCGCCTGCACCACCTGCTCGAACCCCGGCCGGTCCCGCCACCCCCCGTCGTTTCCGTACGCATTGAGATGGGTGTAGACGAGGCCTGGAATCCGCGCCCGAACCGCCTCCGGGTCAATCCCGATCGCGCGGGCCACGTCGAGATGCCGGTAGTTCTGAACCAGCACGTCAGGCTGGAACCCTTCGATGAGCTTCCACAGCCGCTCCTTGCCCGCGTCGTCGCTGAAGTCGAGTGTGACGGACTTCTTGCCCGGATTGAACACCAGATGGAAGGACAGAGCCCAATCCAGATTCGTCGGGCTCTGGACGGAGACGACTTCGGCCCCCAGCTCCGCAAGCACCCGCCCCGCGCAAGGGCCCGCGATGACCCGGGAGAGATCGAGCACCCGAATGCCCTCGAGCGGGTGCCGCAACTCCGTTCCCGCGGCCGCCGTGCGGTCCCAAACCTCCCGGCTCCGCGCCGCAGCTCCCTGCCAACGCTCGATCAAGCCCCCCACCTCCGCCCGTCGCCGAGCGCACATCACAGGCGGATGGCCCGGCACCGTCAGCACAGGCCCCAGCACGTCCAGCGTCCCCAACTCCGGGTCCTGCACCTCACAGACATCCGTCATCCCCGCCTGTCGACTGTCTCGCACCCACTCGTCGATGGTGCGAACCTTGATGCAACAGAGCTCCTCACCCAGGATGCGCTCCCACTCGTCCGCGTCCTTGGTGGCGAAGACTCGCTCGTAGGCGGCACGGATCCGCTTGGCCTCCGGAATGCTCTTCACCTGGCTCGGGTCACGACGCGTGTCCTCGGACAAAATGGACCGCAGCTGGGACACGTCGCTCGCGTACCCCATGCCCTCCAACAGGTCGAGGATTCGTGCGTTGTGCGCGGGAAGGGTGATGTGCAGGTAGATATACCGACCGTCCGCGCACTGCCACGGACTCATGAAAGGCGTGCCCACCATCTTGAGGGGCAAGAACCCCCGGGGGACCCCCGTCTTCACGAGGATCTGAAGGATCTGGGCGAAGAGGTCCGACTCGTACAGGGATACGTCGACCTGCTGGCCCAAGCCACAGCGTTCCCGCGCGATCAGGGCGGCCACGAGCGCATTGGCCGCGTACAGCGCACTGATGACCGACCCGACCGCGAACTCGTGATAGCGCGGCTTGCCCAAGGGCTTGTCGTACAAGAAGGCCGCCATCCCCGCCACAGGCTCAAAGAAAGGAAGCCCCGACCGAGGATCCCCGGGGGGAAACGCCGTCAGCCGGCACGCGACGAGCGCCGGATTCGCATTGCTGCGCACGTCCTCGAGGTCGATTCCCACCTTCGACCAGTCCGCGTCGCTCCACCCGTCGAGGACCACGTCGGCGGACGTCACGAGTACCTCGAGCAGCGCAACATCGGCTTGCGCATCCGGGTCCAGCGTCAGCTCCGCCTTGCCGCGAGCGATCATCGCGTCGATCACGGGGTCGACCGGCCGGTCGGATCTACGCACCACGCGGACCACTTCGGCGCCTTGCTCCGCGATCATCATTCCGACGAGCGGGACAGCCAGGGGCGGCCCCAGCTCCACCACGCGGATCCCCTGTAGCAATCCACGCTCCACGATCGATGGCTCTCCGGGCTGCATGTCCCATCTCCAAGGCGAACAGACGCCAAGAGCCGTTGTATCACGAAGAAAGGGCCAGCGGCCACCCTAGTGCTGCGTGCCCGAAGTCCCTACCGGGTTGAGGCCCGGCTACGACAATGGACGGATGAGGGACATCAACTAGGAGCTGAGAACACGGAACACGGAACAGAGAACCAGGAACGGGCGGAGTCAGGCGCAACACGCACGGCCTACCTCCGCACCAACCCCAACCCTTCTGTGCCTTCTGCGTCCTCTGTGGTTCTCCGGAGTGCGATCCCGGTATTCACTTCGGGCACACGGCACTAGGCCATTCGGCTGTCCAGTGGGGACCGGCAAATAGGGCACGGGGTAGAACCAGGAAGGGGACGTTTCCGGTTCCACCCCGTGCGAGAGCAGTCGTGAGGATCGACTACTTGTGCTGCGGAGACTCGCTCAGGGGCGTGCAACCCGCGTTGGCGAATCCTTTCTCGGTGCTTACTTCGGCGTCGCAGTACCAAACCTCGCCGTTCTCGGCGACGTGGATCTTGATGGGGCGTGCAGAGGTCTTGCGGATTCCGTTTCCAAGAGTGTTCATCGTGTTCCTCACGTTTGCTTTGGGTCTTTGTCTTCGGCTCAGGTGCCGTCGTCTACATGTTCCGATGCGTCACCTTGGGAAAGGATCTCACCCCCATGTGACGATTTCGATCGACACCCGACGCCACCTCCCCCGTCTGTGGCTTCTGCGTCCTCTTTGGTTGTTTCCGAGGTCAGGCGCCGAGGAGCGACCCGCCGCAAACGCGCAGGACGGCCCCGGTCATGCCCCGCGAGCACGGGGTGGCAAGGAAAGTGACGACGTCAGCCACATCTTCGGGCAATCCCCCTTGCCCCAGACTGCTCGCCCGCCGGCCCACCTCG
>DIVQ01000121.1 GCA_002423325.1 Anaerolineales bacterium UBA6128
GACGTCATTCCCACGGTGCTGCGGATGGCCGCTATCATCAAGACGAGCCGCCTGCTGCCCGTGATCGACGGCCTGGTCGAAGCGCTGACCGACAAAGCGCGCGAGTTCAACCTGGTGCTCAAGTCGGGGCGCACGCACCTGCAGGACGCCGTGCCCGTGCGCCTGGGGCAAGAGTTCGGCGGCTATGCCGAGGCGGTGCGCAAAGACCGCACATGCCTTGCACAGGCCGCGGAGCCGCTGCGCACGCTTGGCATCGGGGGCACGGCCGCCGGCACGGGACTCAACTCGCACCCCGACTATCGCTACGCCATGGTCAACCGCTTGGTCGAGCTGACGGGGGAGCGCTTTGTGCCGGCAGGCAACCTGTTCGAGTCGATGCAGAGCACTGCCGACTTTCTCAACCTGTCGGCTGCGCTGCGCACGCTGGCGGTGACCCTGACGCGCATCGCCAACGACCTGCGCCTGCTCTCCTCGGGCCCCACCACGGGCCTGGGCGAAATCACGCTGCCGGCAGTGCAGCCCGGATCGTCGATCATGCCCGGCAAGATCAACCCCGTGATGGCCGAAATGCTGAACATGGTCTGCTACCACGTCCTTGGCAACGATCAGGCGGTGATGCTGTGCAGTCAGGCTGGACAGCTCGAACTGAACGTGATGAAGCCGCTCCTGGAGTACAACCTGCTGCAGTCGCTCGAGGTGCTCACCAACGCCATCCGCATCTTTACCGAGCGCTGCGTCACCGGCATTCGCGCCAATGTGGCGCGCTGTCAGCAGCTGGCAGAGTCCAGCATGGGGCTGGCCACCGCACTCAACCCCTACATCGGCTACGCGGCGGCCGCCGAGGTGGCCAAAGAGGCGCTGACGCGCGGGGTGTCGCTGCGGCAGGTGGTGCTGGAGAAGGGCTACCTGACCGCCGAGCAACTGAGCGAGATCCTGGACCCCATCAAGATGACCGAGCCCGGCATCATGGGCAAGGACCTACAATAGCAGGCCCGAACCGGCCCACTGCACGACGGCCAGCAACCGGGTGGTGACGCCCGTCAGGCCGTATGCGTCGAGCTCGCCGGGCGCAAGCCAGTGACACGCATCCCAGAGGCCGCCGGGGCGCGGCTCCCCCACCGCCTGGCAGCGGTAGGCGCGCACGACCACCCGAAAGTGGGTGTAGGCGTGCCGAATGGTGGCCAGGTGCTCCCCGACTCGGATGTTCATCCCCAGCAGCGCGCCCAGCGCTTCCGTCGCCGCCTTAGCCGACGAAACGCCCTCGGGCAGGTCGCTTCCAGGCGTCTCCCACAGACCGCCCAGCAGACCGCTGGGTACGCGCCGCACGATCAGCAGCCGGCCCTCGCGCTCGATGACGGCCGTCGCCAAGTCGCGAACGGGCACCTGCGGCCGTGGCACGGCCAGCGGACGTTGCGTCTGTGTTCCGCGTGCGTGCGCCAGGCAGTGCTCACGCACGGGACAGCGCACACAGTCGGGCATGCCCGGCGTGCAAACCGTAGCGCCGAGCTCCATCAGCGCCTGATTGAGCGCGCCGGCGCCATCATTGGGCAGCAGCGCCAGGGCGTGTTCGCGCAGCGCCGCTTTGGCGTCCTTCGACGCGGGCGGGCGCGACTCGTCGGTCAGGCGGCAGAGCACGCGCACGACGTTACCATCGATGGCTGGCGTCCTCACCCCGTAGGCGATGCTGGCGATGGCCCCCGCGGTGTACTCTCCGATGCCCGGCAGGGCGCGCAGCGCACCCGGGTCAGCGGGCAACTGGCCGCCGTGGCGCTCACAAACGATACGCGCTGCGGCGTGCAGATGGCGCGCCCGGGCATAGTAGCCCAGCCCCTGCCACAGGGCCAGCATCTCGTCCAGATTGGCGGCCGCCAGGGCGCAGACGTCGGGGAAGCGCCGCAAAAAGCGCTCATAGTAGGGGATGACCGTGGCCACCTGGGTCTGCTGCAACATGATCTCGGAGACCCAGATGCGATAGGGGTCGGCGGTACGGCGCCAGGGCAGATCGCGCCGGGCGACGCCATACCAGGCGAGCAGCGCTGCGGTCACCGCGGCGTGATCGATCATGAGCTGCCACACTCGTGTCGGCATGCGCGCATGCCGTTCGACAAGACATCGGCATGCGCGCTATAATGGGCCGCGAACGAACGCCCTGCGGAGAACGGATGCATGTACGTCAACCTGCTGCGACTGATCTACGAAGTCTCTCAGCAGAGCCTGATGCTCTACATCGGCCTGTTGGTGCTGCTGATGACCTCGTGGGGTCTGGTGATGAGCGCGCTGCTCGATATCGCGGTGCGCCTGTTCGACGTTCGAGATCGCTAGCCCCCGCCGTGACGCGCCTAGGCCTGATAGAGGTTGATCATGTCGCGCAGCACCGCTGCCGACGTGGGCACCGGGACCTTTTCCTCGATCACCGCGCTGATGATCCCCATATAGTCCGTGTGGTAGACCACGCCCATGTCCCACAGGCCGGTGCGCGCCAGCGGATGATCGCGCTCAAGCGCCGTCGGCCGCACACTCAATGTATAGTCTCGCTTCGCCGGGTCTCCGCATTGCTCGGCCAGGGCGATCAGCTTGATGACCTTGCCCTCCGCCGCCGCAGCCTGCTGCGTCTCGCGCGTGACGCCCCGGATGCCCTCCACCTGCAGGTCGGCCAACACCGTAGGGCGCCTCAGCACGCTGTTGGCGATGATCACGAGTTTGTTGGCGGCGTCCCAGCCATCCACGTCCAGCGTCGGGTCGGGCTCGGCGATGCCGGCAGCCTGCGCGCCCTCCAGGGCCTGCTCGTACGCGATGCCTTCCTGCTCCATCCGCGTGAGGATATAGTTGGTGGTGCCGTTAAAGATGCCTTCGACGCGCGTCACGCCGCAGCCCGCCAGGTCGCGCACGCCAATATTGACCGTGGGCAGCCCCCCCGCCACCGTGCCACTGAACAGCACACGCCGGCCGGTCTGCTGCGCCGCCTGCATCAGCTCGGCATAGTGCAACACCAGCGGACCCTTGTTGGCGGCCACCACATGCTGCCCGGCCTGCAGCGCATAGCGCGTGCAACTGAGCCCCGGCTCGCCGTCGCGCAGGTTGGTGGGCGAAGCATCCACCAGCACGTCGGCCTCCACCGCCCTGGCGAGCGCCAGCCCCGACATCCCCGGATGGCCCGCGCCCGGATAGGCACTCACGCCCCGGCGCGCCAGCTTGAGGTCGCGCACCGCCGCGGCATCGAGGCCTGCAGCGTCGAACGCCGCCCCGCTCGAGTCGGCCGCGCCCACCAGCACAAAGTCGAGGCCATAGTCGGCCAGCACCTGCGCGCGACGCTGCTCGAGCACATCGAGCAGATTGCGGCCAATGTTGCCCAATCCGATAAGGTTGAAGCGAACACGTTGTGACATAAAGTCAAATCCCTTCCCATGGGGTTAGTGCCGCCTGGCGGCGGCCTGCATCCGGGTAGCCGTTCAGGACTGTCGGTCGCGCGCGCGTTGGGCGGGTGGCGTGGTAAAGTCGATCACCAGGTCTTCGTTGCTGGGCAGCATCTTGGGCAGGACAAAGTAAAAGGTGCTCCCCTGGCCCTCGGTGCTCTCCACCCAGATGCGTCCGTGGTGGTACTCGACGATGAACTTGCAGATCGTCAACCCCAGCCCCGTGCCGCGATACGAGCGCGTGGCGCTGCCATCCACCTGGTGAAAGCGCTGGAACACGCGCTGTTGCTCGCCCTCGGCGATGCCGATGCCGGTGTCGCGCACCGCCACCCGCACCTGATCACCCAGGTCCTCGGCGCTTACCGTGACCGAACCGCCTGCAGGCGTGAACTTGCAGCCGTTCGAGACCAGGTTGGTCAGCACCTGCTCAATACGCGCCGGGTCCGCCTCCACCAGGGACAGATCCTCGGGCACGTCGTTGGTCAGCGTCAGCTGGCCCTCCTGCGCCATCGGCGCCAGTTGCTCGAGCACCGAGCGGGTCACCTGATGCAGCGCAACCATCTCAGGCTTGAGCTTGATCTGCCCGGCCTCCATGCGCGAAAACTCGAGCAGGTCGTTGATGAGACGCTGCAGGTTGGTCGTGGCGTCCTTGACAGTGGTCAAAAAGTCGCGTTGCAGCGCGTTGATCTCTCCCGTCTTGCCCATCAGGATGATCTCGACAAAGCCCTTGATCGAGTGCAACGGCGTGCGCAGTTCGTGCGACACCACCGACAAAAAGTCCGACTTTATTCTGTCGATCTCGCGTTGTGCGGTGACGTCGCGCATCACCATTACCACGCCGCGCGGCTCTTCGCCCGCTCCCTTGACGGTGGAGGCCAGCGCCTGGTAGATCAGGTTGCGGTCGCCCTGCCCGGGCAGAGCCAACTCGCGAATCAGCGCGGGCGACGCCCCGGGGGTCAGGGCCTCCTGCTGCGTGTCCTGCACCAGCGCCAGCAGTTGCTCGTTCACCTCCGGCAAACCCGCCGCGAGGTCGGGCAGGCTGACGCCCGGCTGCGGCGCCTGCAACAGCCCAAAGAGCTGCGCCGCGACCGGGTTCATCATCAGCAAGCGCAATTGCGGATCGACAAAGATCACGCCGTCGCCAATGCCGCGCAGCACCGCCTCGAGCTCGTTGCTTTTTTCGAGCACGCTCTGGTACAGACGCGCGGTCTCCTGTTCCTCGGCCAGCAGCTTGGCATACAGCCGCGCGTTCTTGACGGCGATGACCGCCTGATCGGCAAAGGCATCCAGCAGGTTGACGTCGGCCTCGGTAAAGGCGCCAGGCGCCGCCGCGGTAGACGTCAGTGCGCCGATCACCTGGCCCTCCGAGATCAGCGGCACGCTGACCAGCGACGCCACACGACTGCCCTCCGTCGGCGCAAAACGGCCATCGCGCGCCACATCCTGCACCAGAGCCGGCCGCCGGTTCGCCACCACCCAACCGGCCACGCCCTGGCCCACCTGCAGTGGGGTGCTCTGTAGTTTGTCCTGTGGCACGCCAGCCGCCGCCAGCGTTGCCACGGCGCCCTGCTCGTTCACCAAGGCGATGCTGCAGCGCGCGCCCCGCAGCACCTGAGTGGCGTTCTCCACCACCAGCTGCAGCAGCTCATCGAGCGCCAACGCCGAGTTGATGGCCTTGGCGCTCTCCTGCAGCGAGCGCAGCTCCAGCAGGCGGTTGGCCAGCTCTGCCGCCGAGCGCTGCACGACGCGCGTCTGCACCTCGATGTCGCGGCTCTTGGCCTGCAGGTCGTCGCCCAGGCTGGCGATCGACTCCTGGCGGCGCTGCATCAGCCAGCCAACCACCACACAGCCAACAATCCAGGCGGCCAGCAGCCCATAACGCAGCCAGAAGCCGGCCTGCGTAAGGAAAAATAGACTGCGCGCCTGCAGAGATGAGACCAGCACCCAGAGCAACGCCGGCGTGAACGTAATCCATACCAGTTGGCGCGCCCGCGGATAGTAGACCGCCGACTTGATGGCCAGCAGCCCGAACAGCGTGTAAAGGTCGCTGCGCCATCCGCCTGTCAGGTAGACGATCGCCGCCACAAAGGCATAATCTGTCAGATAGGAGAGCGCCAGCAGCGCGTGCAGCGTGCGCCTGGAGAGCGCCACGCCGCGCACCCGCAGGCGGGGCAGGAACAGAAGCGTAAAGAGCAGATTCGACAGCGCATAGAGCGTCAGCACCCAAACCTCGGGATCGGTCCAGGCCAGCGACTGAACCTTGCCCGCCCGGTACAGCAGCAGCGCCGCCAGCCCGCCCACCAGCAAAGCCCACTTGACCGGGTTGCCGTAACGGTTCTCGGTGCTGAATACGCTGTCCAGTTCGGCCATGGGCGCGCCGTGCGCCCCGTTCACTGCGCTCATCATCAGCCTAGCCCTGCTCGACCACCAGACGCCACAAGCCCTCGCTGGTGCCAGCGTACAGCACCCATGGCAGGCTGCGGTCATCCAACACCAAACGCGACACATCAGCGCGTCCCATACCGGTGCCGTAGCGCGACCAGGTCACTCCGGCGTCGCGGCTGATCCAGACGCCCGTCTGGGCCACACCAGCCAGCAGCACACCGGGCAACGCGGCGGGCGCGCACAGACTGAGCACTGGACGATCGCCGAGCGCCGCACCGGCCCCGGACCAGGTTTGTCCGGCGTCGTTACTTGCGAACAGGCCATCGGACGTTCCAGCATAGAGCGTCTGCGGCGTTCCAAGTACCGCGCACAGGGCGTACACCGTCAGCCCCTGCAGTTGCCCGGGCACGATCCAGCCCTGTGCGGCCGCACCGGCCGTCGCCGGGCTCAGCATCTGCAGGCCGCCCTCGCGCGTGCCCAGGTACAGGGTGTCGGACAGCGCCTCGAACAGTGTCACCTGGGCTTGAGCGTCCAGACTCCCCAGCACCTCATACCGCAGATCGTCGCGCCCGGCGGCATAGCGCGCCGCGGGCGTGGTCGGCGGCGATCCCTCATCGCTCTGCAGTGTCGCCCGGCGCACGTCGGCCTGCGTGGCGACGTACAGCGCGGCCCCTGCGCCAGTCGCCAGCGCCTGCACGCGCTCGCGTCCCAAGTTGGCGCGTGGCTGCCAGTGCCTCCCACCATCGACGGTCCAATAGAGCATCGGCCGGGGGCTTGGAGCCGGCGAATCCACGGCCGCGTACATCACACCGATCTCTGTCGCGTCGACCGCCAGATCCACCAGGCGCACCGACTGCAGACGGCCGTGCGGCAGTCCGACGTTGGCCGACGTCCAGGATACCCCGCCGTCGACGCTGGCCACGATGCCACTCGCGCCATCGGCGGCATACAGCGCAGCCTCGCCCCCGAGCACCCCGAAAGCCAGGTGTTGCACGGCGTTGCCGCCCGCATAGCTGGCCACAGGCTGCCACATCGGCCCGCCAGTTGAGCCCGAAGCCAGGCCAGCGTAGGGCACCAGCGCGAGGGGCAGCGCAAAGACGCACACCGCCACCAGCAGTTCGGCACGGTGAATCCCCCGCGGCGGGTGCAGGCGCCTCTGCACGCGCCGCCACAGCTGGCGCAGCTGAGACCTGATCCCCGCGTTGTGTTCCATCGGCGTGGGCCTAATTGCGCGGCTTGAGCGTATTGGTGGGTTGGGGCAAGGGCGTATTGGTCGGCGGCTTGGGCGGCTCCGTCGGGGGCTGGTCCGGCGGTCGCTGCGTCGGGACCGGCGTCCATGTCGGCGGGATGGGCGTGCGCGTCGGCGCGCGCGTGGGGCTGCGCGTTGGCGTGCGCGTGGG
>DIVQ01000001.1 GCA_002423325.1 Anaerolineales bacterium UBA6128
GTTCATCGACAACATCTACCGCTACGTGCTCGCCGGTATGGAGGTGTCGGCGCTGCTGGGGCGCGTGCCCTCCGCGGTCGGCTATCAGCCCACCCTCGCGGCCGAGGTTGGCGCGCTCGAGGAGCGTATCACCTCCACGGCCACCGGGTCGATCACGTCGGTGCAGGCGGTGTATGTGCCCGCAGACGACTATTCCGACCCCGGACCGGCCACGGTTTTCGCGCACCTGGATGCTACGGTGGCGTTGGACCGCAGCGTGGCCGACAAGGGCATCTACCCGGCGATCGATCCGCTGTCGTCCGCATCGCGCATCTTGGAGCCTGCGGTGGTGGGCGAGGAGCACTATCGCACCGCGCGCGACGTGCAGGCGGCGCTACAACGGTACCGTGATCTGCAGGACATCATCGCCATCCTCGGGCTGGAGGAACTGTCGGCCGAGGACCGGCTGGTGGTGTCGCGGGCACGCAAGATCCAGCGCTTTTTGTCGCAGCCAATGTTTGTTGCTGCGCAGTTCACCAACCGCGAGGGGCGCTATGTGCACATCGCCGAGACCGTACGCGGCTTTCGCGCCATCCTCGACGGCCAGGTGGATCACTTCCCCGAGCAGGCCTTTTACATGCAGGGCACCATCGACGACGTGATTCAGGCAGCCCGCAAGCTCTAGTGCCCCGGCTGCAAGCGAGCAGGCCATGACGACGCATCCCGAGGAGACAACCGAGGCGCACGAGCCGTTGCTGCGACCGCAGTTGCAGGTGACGGTTGTCACCGGAGATCGAACCGCGTATGCGGGTGCCGCAGACTTGGTGCTGGCTCCGGGGACGAGAGGCCAGATCGGCATTCGCGCACTGCACGCACCCTTGCTGGCAGCGCTGGAGGCGGGTGAGCTGCTCGTCCGACTGGGGGGCGACGAGCAGGTGTTCGCGCTGGGGGGCGGGTTCCTGGAGGTGCGCGACGACCAGGTGATTGTGCTGGCCGATTCGGTGGAGCGCCCCGAAGAGATTGACGTGGCGCGCGCTGAGGCCGCTCGCCGCCGGGCGCGCAGTCTGGTGGAGCGCAACCGGGATCGCCCGGAAGCCATCGCCGCTCGCCAGGCGCTGGATCGCTCGCGCGCACGCCTCAAGGTGGCGCAGCGGGCAAGGCGCCAGGCGCGCTGAACCGTGTGATGCTCGACTGCGGGCGCCGATGCCCGTGGGCGCCCGACAGCGTTGTCAGAGGAAGCCGAGAGGACGATATCATGCCACTACTGATACAGGGCCAAAAACCACTGGTCGGCGAAGCGGGCATCCTGGGCGCCAAAAATGCGGCGCTGCCGATCATCGCGGCGACGCTGCTGACCTCCGACGAGTGTCTGCTGGAGAATGTCCCCTACATTGAAGATACGCGCAACCTCGTGGCGGTGCTGCGCGAGATGGGCGTGGCTGCACGCTTTGAGGGCCCCAACACGCTGCGCGTCAAGGCGACGCGCATCTCCAAGGCCTACCTGTCCAAGGAGATGGCACAAAAGATGCGCGCCAGTTTCCTGGTGGTGGGCCCGCTGTTGGCGCGCTTTGGCCAGGCCGAAGCGCCCCATCCCGGCGGCTGCGCCATCGGCACCCGACCGGTGAGCGTGGACCTGAAGGGCTTTCAGACCATGGGCTGCGAGCTGACCACCGCCGCGGAGAACTATGTGTTGCGGAGTCCGCGCTTGCGGGGCGAGCGGCTGATCCTGGACTATCCGAGCCATACGGGCACCGAGAACCTGTTGATGGCCGCGACGCTGGCCGAAGGCGTCACCACCATCGAGAACGCCTCGATCGAGCCCGAGGTGGTGGATTTGGCGAACTTTCTCAGCGCGATGGGCGCGCGGGTGCGCGGCGCCGGCACCAGCACCATCACGGTAGAGGGCACGCCGCGGCTGCACGGTGCGGCCTTCCGCATCATGCCCGACCGCATGGAAGCCGGCACGCTGGCGTTGGCGGCGCTGATCACCGGGGGCAGCGTGCGGATGATGGGGCCTGTGGCGCAGTATCTGAGAGCGCTCACCGTCAAGATGCAGCAGGCGGGCGCCCAAGTCACGGTCTCGCCCGAGGTCTATGCAATCAGCGCCCCTGCGGTGCTCAAAGCCACCGATATCCAGACCTACCCCTACCCGGGCTTTCCCACTGACCTGCAGGCGCCCTTTACCACCGTGATGACGCAGGCCGAAGGCAATTCGTCGGTGCACGAGACGATGTATGACGGCCGCCTAAAGTACGCCGAGGAGCTGGCCCGGATGGGCGCACGCATCGACGTGTCGGGGTCGGGGCGCACAGCGATGGTGCATGGTCCCACGCCGCTGCGAGCGGCGCGCGTGCAGGCGCTCGACATTCGATCGGGCGCGGCGCTGGTGCTCGCAGCGTTGGCGGCTGAGGGCCAGACGCAGATCGACAACGTGCTGTTCATCGACCGCGGTTACCAGGACATTGACGCCAAACTGCAGCAACTGGGCGCCGTGGTGTCTCGCGTCTCTGAGGAGGAACACACCTGTCCGCACGCCGAGTGTGACGAGCCGGTCGAGTGGGGACTGGCGCCTTACGCCTGAGTCCAGTTGGCGGGCGTCACCGTTTATGCTATCATCACAGCCATCCGGCGGGCCTACAGGAGGCTGAATGTTCGGTAAGCAGATCGGCATTGACTTGGGGACGGTCAACGTCATTGTCTATGTACGCGGCAAAGGGATCGTCCTTAACGAGCCTTCGGTCGTTGCCATCTCGCGCACCGACAACAAGATCCTTGCCGTAGGCAACGACGCACGCGCGATGCTTGGGCGCACACCCGAGACGATTGAAGTTTCGCGGCCCATGCGCGATGGCGTGATCGCTGACTATGTGGTCACCGAGGCGATGCTGCGCTACTTTGTCTCCAAGGTGTGCCGCCGGCTGGAGCGTCGTCCCGAGGTGATGGTGAGCGTACCCGTCGGCGTGACGACGGTCGAAAGCCGCGCGGTGCGCGATGCCGCGGTGCAGGCGGGTGCGCGCGTGGCCTACCTGATCCCCGAGCCGCTGGCCGCCGCGTTGGGCGCCGATATGCCCATCGGCACGCCCACGGGAAATATGATCGTCGACATCGGCGGAGGGGCCTGCGAGGCCGCGGTGATCTCGATGTGCGGCATCGTAGTCTCCAGCTCGGTGCGCGTTGCGGGCATCAAGCTGGACGAATCGATCGCCACCTATGTGCGCCGCAAATACAACCTGGCCATTGGCGATCAGACCGCCGAGCAGATCAAGATCGCCATCGGCAGCGCCCTGCCGATGGAGGAAGAACAGAGCATCGAGGTGCGTGGACGCGACCAGGTAGCCGGGCTGCCCCGCACGATCAAGTTGACCTCTACCGAGGTGACCGATGCGATGTCTGAGCCACTGGCCGCCATCGCCACCACCGTCAGAGCGGTGCTCGAAAAAACCCCACCCGAGCTGGCCTCCGATATCATCGATCGCGGGATGGTGATGGCGGGCGGCAGTTCGCTCTTGCGCAACATCGATCGCTTTATCACTGAGCAGACCGGCGTGCCCGCGCATGTGGCGCAGGACCCCATCATCTGCACCGCGCTGGGGGCCGGTCGTGGACTGGAGCATCTGCCGCTGTTGCGACGCTCGCTGGAGAGCATCTAGAGGCAAAGCCGGAGAGCCGCGTCCGTGTGATCGCACTCGTGTAGCATCGCAGCAGGAGTACTCTTCTTTGTGGTTGGTTGCCTCGGCTTTGCCTTCAGGAATCCGGCAACCAGGCGCACCTGCCAAACGAAGAGTCAGCAGCCGGATTCGCAGGCAGGCCCCTGCTGGGGCAGCGCCGCCGCCCACCCCGCCGCCCGGTCGCGGTCCGCTCGCGGAGAGAGCCGAACGATGACCCTTCACCAACCCAGCCTGTTTCCCCTGGACGACGCGTCGCGCGAACCGCGCAAAGCGCCCCTGCTGTTGCCCACTGACTCCCTCGCCGCCGCCCTGCCGCATTTTGATGACTATATGGCGGAGCGCGAATTCGCGCTGAACACCCGCGCCTCCTTTGGGCACGACCTCAAGCTGTTCGTCGATTTCATGGGTGCGCAAACCCCGCTAATGGCCTGCACGCGCGACCGGTTGCAGGCCTTTCTGGACTGGCTGCGCACCCGTCGCGGCGCCCCCTGTTCGGACCGCTCGCTGGACCGTCGCATCACCACGCTCAAGGTCTTTTTCGGCTGGCTGGTGAGCAAAGAGGTGCTGGCGGTCGACCCGGCCGAGCCGTTGGCGCACTTGGGTACGCGCTCAGAGCCGCCCCGCGTGCTGACCGACGCGCAGGTCGAGCAGGTGCTCACGCTGACGCGGCAGATGCGCGACGCGGCCGAGGCCCCCGACGCGCGCCCGCACCTGCTGGTCCTGCTGATCCTCGATGCGGCGCTCAAAAAGACCGAGTGTATGAACCTTGCCCTTGAGCACATCGATGTCAGCGACCCGGACCATGCCAGCGTCAAGGTGGTGTATACGCGGCCCAGGCAACGCTTCAAGGCGCGCCAGGTGGCGGTCTCGCGCGAATGGGCCGAGACGCTGCCCATCTACCTCCGGCGGTACCAGCCCAGCCAAATGTTGTTCGAATGCACGGGACGCAATTTGGAGTATGTGTTGCACACCATTGCGACGGTGGCAGGGTTGTCTTTCGCGCTGACCTTTGACATGCTGCGCTGGACCAGCGCAACGCGCAGCCTGCGCGCCGGCATGGAGGCAGATCGCCTGCGCCGGCGGCTGGGCCTGTCCAAGATCGCGTGGCAGGACACGGGGCCGATGCTGAGCAAACTGGTGGAAGGGCCGCTCTGAGCGAGCGTGACTGTTGTGCGGGTTGAGTGAAAGGGGGCGCCAGCGGTTTCCCGCAGGCACCCCCTTTCAGTACGGACCGGATGCTACTTGATCATGTGGGCCGCGACATAGTCCAGGGCTTCCTGGACCGTGGTGATGTTTTGCGCGTCCTCATCCGGAATCGCGCCACTGAACCTGTCCTCGAAGGCCATGATGAGCTCGACGAGGTCCAGGGAGTCGGCTTCCAGGTCTTCGCGGAAGCGCGCCTCGGGCACGACGCGATCGGGGTCGACGCCGAGTTGCTGAACAATGATGTCTTTGAGTTGCTGGAAGGTATCCATGCGCCTTATCTCCTGAGTGTCACTCGGTTCGGTAGAGTCATTATACGCCGACAGCGTGCCGCGTCAATCGCAACGTACGTGACTGACCATTTGAAACCCCAAGATGCCGTGCAGGTTACGGGGTAGCCGCACGCAGGGGAGCGGCGCCGACTTGCAATCCGCGCTGTCTGTGCTAGAATGCTTATGGTAAGGTGTGTATGGCCGCCACGCGGAGGGTCCGGCGCCCCTGCTCGTCTCAGAACGGCTATCGGAGGATCATGTGAGATCTGCCCTGCCCAAGAATTCCTTTGTCTACCTGTTGATCATTATCGCGATCATCGCATTGTTTGCGCAGTTCGCGTCGCTGCCTGACAACGTGGAAGAGATCGCCATCTCTGAGGTGGCACAGCGCGTTAAAGATGGCTCAGTCGCGCGGCTGGCCTTCAAGCAGGATGGCACCATCGACCTGGAGCAGACGAACGGCTCGCGCTATTTCTCGCACAAAGAGCCGAATATCGGCATGGGCGAGACGCTGCGCGACCTGGGAGTCACGCCCGAGGATCTGGCCAAGGTCGAGGTGGTGGCGCTGCCGCCGAGCATGTGGGAGAACTGGGGCATCCTGCTGGTGCAGGTGGTGCCGATGCTGCTCTTTGGTGGCTTTTTGATCTTTATGCTGCGCCAGGCGCAGAGCGGCAACAACCAGGCGATGTCGTTCGGCAAGAGCCGCGCTCGCATGTTCACAGGCGATCGACCCACCAGCACGTTTGAGGACGTGGCCGGCTGCGACGAGGCCAAGCAGGAGCTGGCGGAGGTCGTCGAGTTTCTCAAGGAGCCCGGCAAGTTCACGGCGCTGGGCGCGCGCATCCCAAAGGGCGTGCTGCTGGTGGGCTCGCCCGGAACCGGCAAGACGTTGTTGGCGCGCGCCGTGGCCGGAGAGGCCGGCGTGCCCTTCTTCAGCATCAGCGGNNGGCGTCGGCGCCAGCCGCGTGCGCGATCTGTTCGACCAGGCCAAGCGCAACAGCCCGTGTATCGTCTTTGTGGATGAGGTCGATGCCGTGGGTCGGCAGCGTGGCGCCGGTCTGGGCGGCAGCCACGACGAGCGCGAACAGACGCTCAACCAGATTCTGGTCGAGATGGACGGCTTTGACACCGATACCAACGTGATCGTGATTGCCGCCACGAACCGGCCCGACATCCTGGACCCGGCGCTGCTGCGCCCTGGGCGCTTTGATCGTCGCGTGGTGCTCGATCGCCCCGACCGCAAGGGGCGCGAAGAGATCCTCAAGATCCATGTGCGCGGCAAGCCGCTGGCTCCGGACGTGGACCTGGGGGTGCTGGCCAAGCGCACGCCGGGCTTTACCGGCGCTGACATCGAGAACCTGGTGAATGAGGCTGCTATTCTGGCTGCGCGTCGCAACAAGCGCGCCGCAAGCATGGAAGAGTTCACCGAAGCGGTCGATCGCGTCATCGCCGGACCTGAGCGGCGCAGCCGCCTGATCACTGAAAAGGAAAAGCGCATCACGGCGTACCATGAGGCCGGACACGCACTCTGCTTTGCCAAGCTCGAGCACACGGACCGCGTCGACAAGGTGTCGATCATCGCGCGCGGCATGTTCGGCGGCTATACCCTCGCGGTGCCCGAAGAGGACCGCAATAACCAATCGCGCAGCGAGCTGACGGATGAGCTTGCCGCCACGCTGGGCGGACGCGCCGCTGAGGCGACCGTCTTTGGCGATATCACCACCGGTGCCAGCCAGGACCTGCGGCAGGTCACCGAGACGGCGCGCAACATGGTGACTCAGTGGGGCATGTCGGACAAGCTGGGGCAGCGCACCTTTGGCAAGAAGGAAGAGCTCATCTTTTTGGGGCGCGAGATCTCTGAGCAGCGCGACTATTCAGAGCAGGTGGCTGCACAGATCGACCAGGAGATCAAGGCTTTGGTCGACGGCGCCTACGAGCGGGCGTTGGAGGTCGTGACGACCCATCGGCCCACGCTGGATGCCATCGCCAACCGCCTGATCGAGGTGGAGACGCTGGAACGCGCCGAGTTCGAGGCCATCGTGGACGCCGAGGCGCCTGCCGCCGCCTGAACCGAACAGATCGTTCGCTCAAAGCCGAGCGTCTTGCTCGGCTTTGTGTTTGCCTGGGAAGGAAAGGAAGCAGACCTTGTCCGAGATCAATATCGATGCGCGCCTGATTGGCGCCTCGGCTGAACGTGCGCTGGTTGTGGGGCCCGACGACACCGCTTGGCATTGGGGCAGTGGCCGCGTGCAGGTGTTCGCCACGCCTTTTATGATCGCGCAGATGGAGTGCGCCGCGGCCGACGTGGTAGAGCCGCTGCTTCCGCCCGGCTACCAGACGGTAGGCAGCCTGGTGAATGTGCGGCATCTGGCGGCCACGCCGCTGGGCGGTCGGGTGACCGCGCGCGCCGTGCTCACCGGCGTGGAGGGGCGCAAGCTCAGCTACCGTGTGGAGGCGTACGACGACGCCGGCCTTGTCGGCGAGGGCGAGCACGAGCGCTACATCGTCGAAGAGGCGCGCTTTGTGGCCAAGGCGTCCGCGCGGTTGCCGAAGCCGGAATAGATCACGAATGGCACGACTGACAGTAATGTAGATAGCGGGCTTCCAGGACGCTCCTGGGCCGACCACTGGAGCATCTGAGCGATTCGTGTGATTCGTCCTGTTCGTGTCATTCGTGTTTTGGCTCCAGACTGGCCAGCGCTTCCCTCGATCTCTCCTTTCCTCGTGTGATCCCCAAATCCCCTTTCGTCCTGCTTGACACAGAACATATGTTCTAATATCCTCCATTGCAGGAGGATGCCATGGACAGCCTGGAGCGCCAGGAGCGCCTCGCCGGGACGATGGCGGCCATTCAGCGGCGTTGGGGCCAACGCGCGTTGCGTTCGGCCGGCGACGTGTTCGCGCATATACCGGCCTGCCCCACGGGCCTGCCCGCGCTGGATGCCGCCACCTGCATCGGTGGTCTGCCACAGGGGCGCCTGACCGAGTTGGTGGGCTGCGGCACGGCCGGGCACGTCAGCATTGCGGCCTGTGCTCTGGCGCAGGCGCAACGCACCGGCCAGCAGGCGGCCTATGTGGATGCCTTTGCGGGCGTGGATCTGGAGGCCCTGGCGCGCCGGCAGGTGCAGTTGGATGCGTTGGTGGTGCTGCGGCCGCGCGGCCTGGTGCACGCCCTGGCAATGATCAGCGACCTGTTGCGTTCGCGGGGGGCGGGGATGGTGCTGCTCGACCGGCTCGACCTGGGCCTGCTGGCCGAGCGCGAGACCTCGCAGGCGCTGGATCGGGCCTTGCGCGATTGGGCGCCGCTGGTCAACCGTGGCGAGGTCACGCTGGTGGTGCTGACCGAGACGCTCGTCCCCGGCCAGTATCCCGCCGGCACGGCCCTGCCCTTTTATGCCAGTTTGCGTCTGGGCTGCGAACAGGGTCGCTGGCTGCGTCGCGGCGCGCGAGTCACTGGCTACACCTCCTGGGTGACGGTGCTCAAGAACAAGCTGGGTCCGGCGGGACAGCGGGTGGAGCTGAGCCTGGAGCTGGGCTGAGCGCGATGGCTCTGCAAGGAGGCACAGATGCAGCAGCAAAAGCGGGTTGCGCGACGGGTTGCCTGTTTGTGGGTGAGTGCGCCGCCGGCGCTGGAGGTCTGGGCGCAGGCGCTGGAAGCGCTGGAGGCCTACAGCCCACGGGTGGAGGCGGCCGACGCTCCTGCGGCCGCCGGCGTGCCCGAGCAGGGGGCGTTGGCCTGGCTGGATGCGCGCGGCATTGTGCCGCGGCACGCCAGTGAGGCGGACTGGTGTCAGGCTATCCTGTGCGACATGCAGGCGTTGCGGGTGACGGGGGCGCGGTTGGGGCTGGCGGGGTGCAAGTTTGCGGCCGAGTTGGCCGCGCGCGACGCGCCCGAGGCGCCGGGCTACCAGGTGGTGACGCAGGCCGACGCCGGCTATATGGCGCCGCTGGCGCTCAACCGCCTGCCGCTGGGTGAGGAGACGCTGCGACGCCTGCGCTTGCTGGGGTTGTACAGCATGGGCCAGTTCGCTGCGCTGCCGGGCACGGCGGTGGCCGAGCAGTTCGGCGCCGAGAGCCTACTGGCGCATGCCTGGGCCAAAGGGCTGGACGACCGGCCGGTGGTGGGACGGCGCCGGCAGGTGGTGGAGGCGCGGCATGGCTTTGAGGTGCCCGAGGCGCGGGGCGAGGCCCTGCTGGAGCGCGCCTGCCGGCTGTGTCAGCGCGCCCTGCAGGATCTGGAGCCGCCGCGCGCGGCCTGGGGCATCCGCTGGCTGATGCTCGATTGCACGCTGACCAGCGGCCAGGTGCTGCAGCACACCACCTGGCTGGGCGGCTACCCGGGCCCCGAGACGCTGCGCACGGTGTCGCGCGTGGCGCTGGGGATGCTGCGCGGCAAGGCCAGCGGCGTCGAAGAGCTGGGCGTGCGCCTGCTGGGTCTGGAGTCCGAGGTGGGGCGGCAGCTCGACCTGTTGACGCACGCCGAGGCGCGTCAGCGCCTGGAGGAAGCGCTGCAGCAGTTGGCCAAAAAGCACACCAGCGACTGCATCGCCTGGCCCGCGCTGCTGGACGCCCGCGCGCCGCTGGTGGCCGAGCGCTACAGCCTGCGCGCCTACGCGCTATGAGCCCCTTCTGGTCCGACGGCGTACCGGTCAGCGTGCCGGCGCCAACCGACGAACTGCCCGACGGCGCGCCCGGTGGCTTTGAGCACCGCTCGCGTCCGCACCGCGTGCAGGGCGTCAGCAACCATTGGCGCGTGCACAGCGCCTGGTGGCCCGAGGCATTGGCGGCGCACGGCGTCGAGGTGGAGACCTGGCGCGACTACTGGGAGGTGCTCACCGATACCGGGCTGTTGTGCGTGCTCTACCATGATCTCATAGGGGGCGCATGGTATCTGGAGCGCATTCACGAGTAGACGGCTACGTCGAGCTGCACGCGCACAGTTGCTTCTCGCTGCTCGACGGCGCCTCCACGCCCGAGGCGCTGCTCGACCGCGCCGCTGAGCTCGGCATGACCGCGTTGGCGCTCACCGATCACGATGGCCTGTACGCAGTGGTGCGCTTTGCGCTGGCCGCCAGGGAGCGCGGCATTCACCCGATCATTGGCGCTGAGCTCACCATGACGGATGAGACGCACCTGGTGCTGCTGGCCGAGAATCGCGCTGGCTACCAGAACCTCTGCTGGCTGATCAGTCGGGCCCAGTTGAGCCAGTCCAAGGGGAACGCGCGGCTGGCCTGGGCCGACCTGGCGGGGCACACCGACGGCCTGATCGCGCTGAGCGCCTGCAAGCAGGGGGCCGTGGCTGCCAGCCTGCTGCGCGGCGATCGCGCCGAGGCGTTGCGCCGCGCGCAGGAGCTGGCCGCGCTGTTCGCGCCGCAATGCTGCTATATCGAGCTGCAGCAGCACCTGCACCCCGAGGACGCCGCGCTGTTGGACGACCTGGTTGAGGTGGCGCGCGCAGCGCGTCTGCCGTTGGTGGCCAGCAACAACGTGCATTATGCCTGGCGCGAGGGGCATTGCCTGCAGGATGTGCTGGTGGCCATCCGCCACACCGGCACGCTGCAGGAGGTCCGCAGCCACCTGCGCGCCAACTCGGAATACTACCTGAAATCGGGCGCCGAGCTGGCGCCGCTGTTTGCCGACTATCCCGAGGCGCTGGAGAACAGCCGCGCCATCGCAGAGCGCTGCCAGCTCGAGCTGGACTTTCGCGCCGACGCTATCCCCCCCGCCGCCGCCGAAACCGAGGCCGAGAACGCGCGCCTGCGCGAGCTGTGCGAGGCGGGCATGGCGCAACGCTTTCCGCACGAGCAGGCCGCGGCGCAGCGCCAGATGGAGCACGAGCTGCAGGTGATCTACAAGACTGGCCTGTCGGGCTATTTTTTGCTGGTCTGGGACATTGTGCGCTACGCCCAGGAGCGCGGCATCCAGGTGCGCGGGCGCGGCTCGGCCGCCAACTCCATCGTCGCCTACCTGCTGGGCATCACCCCCATCGATCCCCTCGCGCACAATCTCGTCTTCGAGCGCTTCCTGTCGGAAGAGCGCCGCGCCACACCCGACATCGACATCGATTTCCAGGCCGACCGCCGCGAGGAGGTCATCCAGTACGTCTATCAGCGCTACCGGCCCGAGCACGCCGCGATGGCCTGTACGCTCGTCACGTTCCGCACGCGCAGCGCCCTGCGCGATGTCGGCAAGGTCCTCGGCATGCCCATCGACGTCATCCGCCAGGGCGAGAAGCTGCTCGACGAGGCGGAAGCGGCGGATAGCGAGCCGGCGGCCCCGACGGGCGTGCTCGCACAGGTGCTGGCGCTCGCCCGACAGATCGGCGGCTTCCCGCGCCACCTGGGCATCCACAACGGCGGCATGCTGATCACCGCCCCGCCGCTGGCCCAGCGCGTCCCCACCGAGCCCGCCACCATGGCCGATCGCTTCGTCGTGCAATGGGACAAGGACAGCATCGAGGACGTCGGGCTGGTCAAGATCGACATCCTCGGTCTGCGCATGCTGTCAGCCATCGCCGAGGCGCTGCAGCTCATCGAACAGACCACCGGCGCGCGTCCCGATCTGAGCGCCCTCCCGTTCGACGACCCGGCCGTCTACGACATGATCGCCCGCGCGGACACCATCGGCATCTTCCAGGTGGAGTCGCGAGCGCAGGCCCAGGTCCTGCCGCAGCTCAAGCCGCACTGCTTCGAGGACATCATCGTCTCCATCTCGCTGATCCGGCCGGGTCCATTGCAGGGGAATATGGTCCATCCCTATCTCCGCCGCCACCGCGGCGAAGAACCCGTGAGCTACGCCCATCACCTGCTCGAGCCGGCGCTCGGTGAGACGCTGGGCGTGATCCTGTTCCAGGAGCAGGTGCTGAAGGTGACGCGGGATCTGGCCGGCTTCACTCCCGGCCAGGGCGAAGGGCTGCGCCGCGCGCTGGGGGGCAGGAACGCCGCCAAAGCGGCCGAGACCTTCCGCCAGGCCTTCATGGACGGCGCGCAGCAGCGCGGCGTGCCCGCCCCGATCGCCGAGAGCGTCTTCGACCAGCTCAAGGCGTTCGGCGGCTACTCGTTTCCGAAGAGCCACGCCGCCGCCTTCGCCGTCCTCGTCCACCACTCCGCCTGGCTCAAGCGTTACCACCCCGCCGCTTTCTACACCGCGCTGCTGAACAACCAGCCGATGGGCTTCTGGACTCCCGCGGTACTGGTGCGCGACGCGGAGCGCCACGGCGTCGACGTCCTGCCGGTGCACGTCCACCGCAGCCGCTCCGACTGTGTGCCGGAGCGCGGCGCGATTCGCCTGGGGTTCAAGTACGTGAAGGGTTTCGGCGAGGAGGCCGCTGCGCGGATCGAAGAGAGCCGGCGCGGCAAGCCCTTCGCGAGCCTGGCCGATCTCTGCAAGCGGACCCGGCTGCCACGCCGGCTCGTGGAGCACCTCATCCTCGTCGGTGCAGTGGATACCTGGGGCATCCAGCCACGCAAGCTGCTGTGGGAGCTGGCGCGCCTGCGCTACCTGGAGGAAGAGCTGGAGCTGCCGGCGCTATCGCGCGGGGAAGCGCTGGCGCTGGAATATGGCATCCTCGGCCTCACGACCGGCGAGCACGTGATGGCACTGTATCGCCGCTGGCTGGAGGCACAGGGATTCGTCGACAGCCGCGATCTGGAGGAGTGCCGCGCAGGCCAATCCGTGCGCGTCGCCGGCCTCGTCGTCGTACACCAGGCACCGCCGACGGCGAAGGGCTTCCGTTTCGTCACCCTGGAAGACGAAGAGGGGTTGATGAACGTCATCGTCAACCCCTCCACCTACGCCCGTTATCGGCGCCAACTGGCCGCGACGCCGCTGCTGATCGTCAAGGGCACCGTGCAAAAGGGCGACGGTGTCATCAACGTCATCGCCGGGCACATCGCCCCGCTGCACCGCTGACGCCGCGCTGGGGTAACCTGCTGCACCGCTGGGGATGTACGAACCCATGCGCAGCAGCTATCCGACGCCCACGCGGAGCAGATCGGGGTGGGACACGCACCCCGCCGAATCGGATCAGATGCTCACCGTCTCGAGAGCGCGATGACGGGCGCGACATCAGCCACATCGGGCTCGTCATTTGCTTCGCCACAAGAACGCCGTGGCGCGCTTGCCCAGGATGTCGTCGTCGAATACCACCTCACCGGGCTTACCTGCCATCCCGAGGCAGACATGCAGAGGCAGCAGGTGTTCTTCGCGAGGGTGGCAATAGCGGGCGGACGGCGCCTTTTCCCAAGCGAGCAGTCG
>DIVQ01000097.1 GCA_002423325.1 Anaerolineales bacterium UBA6128
GCGTGGCGTTTGCCGGCGTCTCGGCGGGCGCCGTGTGATCGGGCATCGTCGGACGGCAGCCCGCCAACGCGCACACCAGAGCGGCGCAGGCCAGCGCCAGGGGCCAGCGTACGGTTCCAGCATTCATTCCGCGATAATAGCCGCGCAGCTGAACGCTGTCAAAGCATCGCCAACGGGCGCTCCACGGCCACAGGGTTTGCATTGGCACAGTCACGTCCCTATACTGGCCTCAGCCAGCCGCGCTTCCAAGCAAAGGATACCAGGACCCATGCCAACCGTTCTCGATCAGCAGCGCGTCGAAAAGGCCCGTCAGGACATCGTGCAGGTCTGCCGCCTGATGTGGGAAAAGGGCTATGTCGCCGCGACCGACGGCAATGTCTCGATGCGCCTGGGCGAGCAGATTCTCGCGACGCCCTCCGGTCTGAGCAAGGGCATGCTGCACCCTCAGGAGCTCGTGCTGACCGATCTGCAGGGCAACCCTCTGCCCGAGCGCCTGCAGACCTCCAAAGGGCTCAAGCCCTCCTCCGAGCTGCGCATGCACTGCGAGGCCTATCGCCGACGTCCCGACATCGGCGCCGTGGTACACGCCCACCCGCCCATCGCACTCGCCTTTTCCATTGCAGGCGTATCGCTCGCCGGCTGCGTGCTGCCCGAAGTCGTGTTGACCCTGGGCGCCATTCCTACGACCTCGTACGCAACTCCCACCAGCGCGGACGGCCCGAACGTGATCCGCGATCTTGTCGGCAGGTACGACGCGCTGTTGCTCGATCGGCACGGGACGCTCACCGTGGGCAAAGACCTGCTCGACGCCTATTTCAAGCTCGAGAAAATCGAGCACTCGGCCACAGTGACACTGGCGGCGCACGCGCTGGGCAACGTGCGCACGCTGCCGGCTGAGGAGGTGCGCCGCTTGACAGCCATTCGCCGCGAAACCCTGGGACTGCCACCAGAGTGGCAGGGCGAGATCTGCGACCGCGACAACAAGGCGAGTCTCGCGGATCCCTCGTCTCCAACGGCCACGCCCGCCGAGACGGCCGAGGCCGACGATGCGCTGGTCGCACGCATCACACGCGCCGTGCTGCGCGCCCTGGCAGACTCCCGCTCGTGATCCCGGATGTGCACAACCCGGTTCGCGCCGAACGTGCAGAAAGCGCTGAAAACCGCCCTGGGTGTGCTCGGCATCCTCAGCGCACTCTGCGCCAAGGGTGATACGGCCCCGATTGGTCCTCAGGAGGTGTCAGTCATGTCCGAAAGAGTCTTCCCCATCAGTTACTGGGTGTCGCCCCCCAGCGTGCAGGAACGCTACGACGAGGCGGCAGAGTGCCGCTTCAACGTCGTTCCGGGGCCGCCCGAGGCGCTCGACCTGGCGCAAAAGGCCGGGATCAAGCTCATCTTGCAGGATCGGCGCATCCACGCACACATGACCGAGACGCCCGGCTGGGAGGCCAGCGTGCAGGCCGTGGTGGACGCCTACGCCACGCACCCCGCGTTGTGGGGCTACTATGTCACCGATGAGCCCTCTTACCATCAGTTCGACGCGCTGGCGCGGATCGTGCGCGCCTTTGAGGCACGCGACCCACAGCACCCCACCTTTATCAACCTGTTCCCAAACTATGCCTCGCCCGAACAGTTGGGCACGCTCGACTATACGGAGCATGTGCGGCGTTACGTCGATCTCGTACAGCCGCGGCTCGTCTCGTACGACTATTACACCCTGCTGGAGGACGGCGAACGCGAGGGCTACTTTGAGAACATGGCCATCATTCGCGGCGAGGCCAGACGGGTCGGCGTGCCCTTCTGGAACATCATCCTCTCGACGCCGCACTACTGCTACCGCGATCCCTCGCCGGTCGACCTGCGCTGGCAGGTCTACACAACGCTGGCCTACGGCGGCAAGGGCATCTGCTACTTTACCTACTGGACCCACGAGAGCGAGAACTTTGGCAACGCGATTCTCGGGCTGTACGGCGACCGCACGTCCAAATACGCGGTGGTTCAGCAGCTGAATACCGAGATCGGCCTGCTGGGCCCACACCTGCTGCGACTGGATTCGGTGCGCGTGGAACACTGGCCCGCCGGGCCCCAGGGCGCGCAGGCGTTCACGGGCGAGGGACTGGTAGCGCGCGTGGAGGGCGAGGGCGACATCGTCATCGGCGAGTTCGTCGATCGCGACGGACTCCCCTGGCTGATGCTGGCCAACAACGACAAGACACGCTCCCCGCATCTGACGCTGCATCTGCGCACCGAGCAGCGCGAGGTGCTGGAGGTCTCGCGTCGCACGGGCGAGTTACGGCCGATCACGCCCGACGAGCGCGGCGAGGTGACGCCGGGCTATGCTGACGGCATCATACTGCACCTGTGGCTGGCGCCGGGCGATGGGCGACTGTTCAGGCTGGGGCAGGCGAGTTAAGGGATACCTGTAGAGCGTCGTCTTTGCACCCGGCGGGCCGCACGGCGCCTGGATTGCGTAGAGACGTTGGAGGGGTCACGGTAGCCTGTGCCAGACAGGTTCTGCGTGACCCTTCCAACGTCTCTACAGCTCAGCTGGGCTCCCAGCCGTCTAGTTGTCCGTGAACGGATCCCCGTGCAGCGGGGGCAGTGGATGCGGCCGCACCAGGATGCCGCCCTGCTCGTACGACTCGATCGCCGCCCAAGTGTACTCCAGCGTGGCCAGGGCGTCGCGGCCAGAGGCGCGCACCTTTTCGCGCGGCACCTTGTTGGTCACGTCCTCCATAAAGGCATGGATGCGCGCCGGGAAGGTCAGGCCAAAGTCGGTCAGCCCCGAGTGCGTCACCGTGGGCTCCAGCTTGCCCCCCAGCGTCTGCGTGGCGGGGTCGCCCGGCTTGGGCGCAGGCCAGTAGGTCACCTTTTCGACGCAGTTCTCGATGCAAAATGTGCCGCGCGTGCCACCCACTTCCACGCTCCACCAGCCTCCCAGCCCAAAGGTGGCGTCGCCACGCTGACTGAGCAGGTAGCCCATGCAACCGTTGGCAAAGCGCACGTGGATGCTGTTGATCGACAGCATCACATCGCCGGCCGTGCGGCGATAGCCTGGTCGATCCATAAAGGCCTGCACGTGGGTGATATCGCCACAGAAATAGCGCATGATGCTGAACGGATGCGCCAGAAAAGCCTTGACGTGAAAGTAGGGCATGTTCTTCACACGCGGCCCCTTGGCGTACGAGTAAGTGTACTCGCCGCCGGCAAAGCCCATCTTGTGCAGGCAGTAGACCAACTCGCCGATGTCGCCGTCTTCCTGGTACTTTTTGGCGCGCGCCGCCACGTCGGTGAAATAGTGGTTCAGGTTGCAGCCCAGATAGACCTTCTGCTGGTCGGCCTTGGCCACCATCTCGCGCGCCTCGGTGATATAGCTGGAGAGCGGCTTTTCTACCAGCACGTGCTTGCCCGCCTCGATCGCCTCCAGCGCCGGCTCGCAGTGCCAACTGCCATTCTCCAGGCCGCCAGTGGTCACATCCACCACGTCCAGGTCCGGCTCGCCATCCAGCATATCGTTGAGACTGTAGTAGGCCTTGACGCCGTACTTGTCCGCGGCCGCGTCCGCGTGCGCTTTGACGACGTCGCACACAGCCACCAGATTGGACAGCGGGTCCTTTGAGTGCGCGCTGGCATGCGTATCCCCGATGCCGCGCATACCGACGATCCCTACCTTGAGTGCCATGATTGCTTCCTCCCGTCAGGTTGTGCAGTGACTGCCGCTATCATAGCCCAACAGACGCGAGACCTCAAGCGGTTTGGCGACGACACCAGAAAGGCGATTACAACTCCGTCACCGCGCGCGAGCGGCACGATCACGTAGCCGGGGGCGGGCTGCAACGCACCCCCGTGCATCCGGCTAGCTTCCCTGCACCGTCTCGTAGGGCCAGGCCATAAACCCACCGTCAAGAAGCTCAACGTTGGTGTAGCCGCGGCCCCGCAAAAAGCAGACGGCCGCCCAGGCGCGCAGGTGACGCCGGTGAACAGGCCGTCCAGTTTGTTCCGCAGAACGTTGGCCAGATCCTTGCCCGGAATGGGCGGCTCGGTGGTCTCGCCGCCGGTAGCGAGGATCAGCTTGTCGTAGGGCAGGCGCTGTGTCTCGCCGGTCTCGAGGTTGCGCACCTCGACCTCTTTGGCCTTGCGGTCGATGCCCATGGCCCGCGTGCGGTTGAGCCCCTTGATGTCTTTCACCTTGGCAATGTAGGCCGGATCGCGCATGACGCCCACAGGCGTGGTCATGAGCTGTGTGCGGTTCTGCACCAGTCCAGAGATATAGCGTGGAAGACCGCAGCTGGCTTACGACGGCAACTCGTCCTGCTCCACAATGGTGATGTCGGCGCTCGGATCAAGACGCCTGGCGCGAGCGGCGGCTTTCGGTCCTGCCGCGACGCCACCGATAACCACACTCCTGATGCCCCTTGGTTGCCCCTCTCGCCGGTCTCTTCGCCTCCACCAATATGACGCCACACACTCCAGCACGGCCATTATGCGCCCGAGAGCGACAACGCCAAACCCGCTGCGCAGAGATTCCGCCCCACGAGCAAAGCAGAGAGCGCAGCGACCGGGTACGGTCTCTGCGCTCCAGAAGGCGGAACAGGCTGTGCTGCGACGCGGATGCGTCAGGCGCGTGCGCGTTCGCTGTTGGGACGGCGGCGACGTGCGGGGCGTCGTGTCTGCTGTGCCGGCGCGTCGGCTCTCGCTGCCCTGCCCCGGTTGGCTTCCACGTAGCGGCGGATCTCATCGGCCGTGGGCATCTTGACGGCCGGCGTGCTATAGTCCAAACCCTCCACATCGCGATGCTCGAGCTTTTCGCCCAGAACATCCTCGATGCGATACAGCATCCGCGTATCCTCGTGCGAGGCCAGCGTGTAGGCCGTACCTACAGCCGTCGCGCGCCCTGTGCGGCCGATGCGGTGCACATAGTCCTCGGGCTGCGTGGGCACGTCATAGTTGACCACGTGCGAGATGCCCACCACGTCGATACCGCGCGCGGCGATATCAGTGGCCACCAGCACGCGCGAGCGCCCCTCGCGGAAGGCCTCCAGCGCCGATACGCGCTGACTCTGCGAACGGTTGCCGTGGATGACGGCGGCCTTGATGCCGGCACGCTCCAGATCGCGCACCACGCGATCGGAACGGTGCTTGGTGCGGGCAAAGATCAACACGCTCTCCATACTGGCGTCGCTGAGCAACAGCGTGAGCGCCTGCATCTTGAGGTGCTCGGGCACGTTGTACACGACCTGCGTGATGGCCGTCGGCGTCACCGTCTCCTCTACCTGCACGCGCACGGCATCGCGCGTTACTTCACGCGCCAGGTCCGAGATCGATTGCAGCGTGGCGGAAAACAGTAGCGTCTGGCGATCGGTGGGCAGCAACCGCACGATGCGCCGGATGTCGGGCAAAAAGCCAATGTCCAGCATGCGGTCTGCTTCGTCCAGCACGAGCACCTGCAGCGCGTCAAAACGCACGTGGCGGCGCTCTACCTGGTCGAGCAGACGGCCCGGCGTCGCGATGACGACATCGACGCCCTTACGTAGCGCATCGTCCTGCGGGGCATAGCCCACGCCGCCATAGACCGTGACGGTGCGTACGGCCATGCCGTAGCCCATCTCTTTGGTGTGCTCTGCTACCTGCAGCGCGAGCTCGCGCGTGGGCACAAGCACCAGTACGCGTGGATCGCGGCCGCCGGCAGTTGATGCCAGATGCTGCAGAATGGGCAGCATGTAGGCGGCTGTTTTGCCGGTGCCGGTTTCGGCGGAACCCAACACATCGCGTCCGGCGAGGATGTGCGGAATAGTGGCGAACTGAATGGGCGTCGGCTCGGTAAAGTGCATCGCTCGCACGTTCCGCTGCAGGCGCGGGTCGAGATCAAGATCCTTGAATTGCATGAGACTCCTGTTGTGCGGCGAGGTTTTTTCCGAGGTGAACGGCCGCGGGGACACGTCGGGGTGAAGATTGTACAAAGCCGCCTCAGCGACAACGCTGGGCGGCCCTGAGGTACCGATTCGTTGCTCTTCAACGCAGAACAGCATAGCACAGAAGAGACGACTCGTCAAACTGGGTCGGCCGGGGTGCGAATCTGGTGATCACGACGCCGCACATCATCTACAGAGTGAGAATTGACACCACGCGCCACGGCGCTATAATATCCAGTCGACCTAACTGCACGATCAGACCTCGGCCAGTTGGCCGGGGTCTTCTGTATCGGAATCGAGAGTAAACGTATGCTTCAGGAACGCACCAACCTCCGCAACGTGGCCATCATCGCGCACGTCGACCACGGCAAGACGACCCTGGTCGACGCCATGTTGCGGCAGGCCGGCGCCTACGGCGCCCGTGGTGAGACCACCGAGCGGGTCATGGACTCGATGGACCTCGAGCGCGAGNNAACGCGAGCGTGGCATCACCATCCTCGCCAAGAATACCGCCATCACGATCTGGGACCCGGTCGCGTCGCAGAACTGCAAGATCAACATCGTTGACACGCCCGGCCATGCCGATTTCGGCGGCGNNTCGACGCCGCCGAGGGGCCCATGCCGCAGACGCGCTTTGTGCTCAAGCAGGCGCTGGGCATGAACCACACCGTGATCGTGGTGATCAACAAGGTGGATCGCAGGGGCGCCAACCCGCAGGACACGCTGAACCGCACCTTCGATCTGTTTTTGGAGCTGGGCGCCAGCGACGACCAGGCCGACTTTCACGTCATCTATGCCAACGCGCTCACCGGCCAGGCCGGCGACACGCCGGCGCTGAGCCCCAACCTGCAGCCCCTGTTCGACGCGATCCTGCGCTACGTGCCGCCCCCCAAGGTGGACCCCGACGCGCCCTTGCAGATGCTGGTGACCTCGCTGGACTATGACGAGCACCGCGGCTCCGTGGCCATCGGACGCGTCACCAGTGGACACATGACGACCGGGCAGGATCTGATGCGTATCACCCGTACCGGCGCCCTGGTACCCGAACGCGCGCGCTACCTGCAGTTGCACGAAGGCCTGCAGCGCGTGGACGTGGAACACATCGAGGCCGGCGAGATCGCCGTCGTCTCGGGCCTGACGGATATCGCCATCGGCGAGACCCTGGCCGACCCGTTGCAGCCCGTGGCGCTGCCGGTCATCAACGTAGAAGAGCCCACTGTGCGGATGACCTTTGCCGTCAACAGCTCGCCATTCGCAGGCCGCGAAGGTCGCTGGAGCACCTCCCGCAAGCTGCGCGAGCGCCTGTACAACGAGTTGCGCCACGACATGGCGCTGCGTGTGGCCGACACCGACAGCGCCGACACCTTTGAGGTCTCGGGCCGTGGCGAGTTGCACCTGGCGATCCTGATCGAGAACATGCNNCATGCGCCGCGAGGGCTACGAGTTCGAAGTCTCGCGCCCCACCGTGCTGATGCACAAAGACGAAAACGGGCAGTTGCTCGAGCCCTACGAGGAGGTCCACATCACCACGGCCAGCCAGGAGGCGGTGGGCATCGTGGTCGAGATGCTGGGCGTGCGTCGCGGGCAGATGCTCAACATGGTCGACAAAGGCGAAGGCAGCGTGCATCTCACCTATCTGGTGCCCACGCGCGGCCTGCTGGGATTCCGGTACCAGTTCCTCACCGCGACGCGCGGCATGGGCGTGATGAGCGCGATCTTTCACGGCTACTTGCCAATGGCGGGCGAGATCCCCGGCCGCGCCAGTGGCTCGATCGTGGCCTCGGACCCAGGGGAGAGCACCAATTTTGGCCTGAAAACGGCCGAGGAGCGTGNNGACCCTCTTTGTCACACCCGGCGTAGCCGTCTACGAGGGAATGGTGGTGGGTGAAAACCAGCGCCCCAACGACATTCCTGTCAACGTGGTCAAGAAAAAGCACCTCACCAATATGCGCAGTTCGACCAGCGACATCGAGGTGCGCCTCAAGGCGCCGCGCAACATGAGCCTCGACGAGGCCATCGAGTACCTGGCGGATGACGAACTGCTGGAGGTGACGCCGCAGAGCTACCGCATCCGCAAGGCTATCCTCGACGTCCACGCACACGGCAAGGCGGTCAAGCGCGCCAAGAAAGGTCTGCCCGCCGAGAGAGAGGGGTCGCCCCTCTAGACTCTGAACTCCGCGCCCACCAACACATCGGTGGCCGCGTTCTGTGGCTTGACGGACCCGTGAACGGGTGCTAGCCTGCGCGCGCACATGCCCGCCTGAACCTGGGNNGCGGGGGGGGGGTACATCGCCCCGGTACAGCGCTTCCTGTTCCGCGCCATCGTCTTTGGTCTGGGGCTGGTGAACGGCTTTACCATGCTGCGCACCCGCAGCCTGTGGGGCTCGGTGCTGTTCCACGCCGGCTATGACCTGCTGGTGATCATCCCGCTCCTGGCGAGTGGATAGGAGGACGCGCATGTATCAGCACCCGAGAGTGAACTGCTTGCCCGATTGGGGGAGAGGGAGACACGCATGAACGAGAACGAAGACGAGTTTGTCACCAGGGCCCTGAACGCACACGGAGTCTTCTTCAAGAAGGCGGTCCGAACGCATTTGGAGAGACTCAACGTAAAGATTCTGGGCGAGGAGTACCCCATTCGGTTCCCAGATTCAGCGTCCATCGACCTACTGGCATCCATTAGGGCGCAAGACACACTGGTCGTCATGCCAATCGAGTGTAAGCGCGCCTATGCCGCTCGGAAGGAATGGGTGTTCTTCCAGGACCCAGACAAGAAGACGAGACTCGGGTACGTATTCCGTGGCGACAGGTGCAGCCCACTGTCCATCATGCCCTCAACTGACTACACCGGTTTCAGCAGTCATTTGGTGTGCATCGAGGGTGTGGAAATCGATCTAGACAAGAGAGCGCAACCACTGAAANNCTGAAAGCGGCATCGCCTGATCGCATCTGGCAGGCGGCACACCAGGTCTGCACGCAGACGCTGGGTGTTGTTCTCCAAGAGGCTGAGGAGAGAAGCTCACACCCAAAGACTGTACCGCCACAAGCCACGTATGTGCTCCCGCTCATAGTAACCACTGCGCCCTTGATGATCTGTGATCTGCCCGTGGATTCTGTGGATCTGGCATCCGGAAACCATAGAGATACGGTCAAGCTCAATCCCACAGACTGGCTGGTTTTGACTTACCCGTACTCTGGACCAGAGATGCCTGGCATTGTGTGCCTCGGGCAAGACGCTGACGAGTACGTGCCACCAGAACAGCGAGCCTTGCAGCTAAAAAGGGGTATCACGATAGTCAATGTAGCCAAACTGGATAGGCTAATAGGGCTACTGCGCAAGCACCCGTTCAGCGTGGACTAACTGGTTCGGACTCGGGGGTCCGTACGGAATGGCGGAGGGGGGTGCGTCCGTTGAGCGGTTATCGGCCCACCGGCTCCCTCGCCCTCAGGGCTGAAGCCCACCAGCTGTCTGCTGCGACCAAGAGGAGGCATGTGATGGGCCGTGATGGTAACGAGCCGTTTCTGACGCCCGAGGAGGAGGAGTTGCGCAGTAGACAGGCAGAGCTCGACCAACTTGAGGCCAGTCTCTACGAAGCAGAGGTCCAGTTGGCTACTCTGCGAGCAGAACTCCAGGCCTTCGAGGGTCGGTATCTGCGCGTCGTGGGCGTCAAAATCGCAGAGCTTGACGACATCGAGGCTGAGATAGTCGAGCTCATTGCCCGACGCCGCCCGCAGGACCCTGACGCCAAAGTGGCCGCCAACAGAGCGCGGGCACGCGCACGCGAATCATCGGAAGCCAGCGCCGGAGCCGCCTCCCGCGAGCCTGCGAGATTCCAGCCATCAGCGGAAATGAAGCAACTGTATCGGGACGTGGCAAAACGCGTCCACCCCGACCTCGTTGCCGACCCCCGCGAGCGGAGCCGACGCAACGCTCTAATGGCGCGAGCAAACGCTGCATATGCTGCTGGCGACAGGGACGCTCTTGCCACGATCCTGCGCGATGCGGCCATGTCAGCTGAAGCCGTGCAGGGCGAGGGTGTTGCATTCGAGTTGGTGCGGGTCCTGCGCAAGATCTCACAGGTGCGGCGCAGGCTACGCGCCATCGAGAAGGAACAGACGGCCTTGCGTGAGTCAGATATGTTCCGCCTCAAGCAGCAAGTCGAGGAGGCGGCGGACCAGGGGCGCGATATGCTCGCCGATATCGCGGCGCAGCTGGACACCAAGATCGAGGGTGCTCAGGGCCGCCTCCGGCGCTTGCAGGAGGTACAAGGGTCATGATAGACGAAAAGGCGCACAACGAGAGCGCCCTTGTACCAGGCCGTTCGGAGGCCGATACGCTGCCAGCGCAGTACTCCCCGCTCGCGTCGCGCGGCTTGGCGTTGGCCAGAGAGTCCTTACCCACCATTCACGTTGGCTCGCGCCGCTTGGCCGTCATATCGCGCGACAATGTCGAGCAACTGACCGAAGTGGCGTGTTTCCAGCAAGATGCACCTGTCACGGCGATGGCCTTGCTTCGCAACTACTTGGGTCTTATGCTGGCAGCAGGGGCCGGTGGCCGAGTGTCTCTGTGGCGCCTCCCGTGGGGACGCACTTGGCGGGCACCCAGCACCAGACCCTGGAGAGCTCTGACTGCGAAAAGCGCGAGACCCACGGACGTTCGTCAATTAGCGCTCAACCCCCATAGGGAGCTTCTCGTGCTCGATGATGACGACCTGACCTTCTGGGGTATACAGAGTGGCAAGCGCTGTTCTCCTCTGGAGTCGCGAGGAGGCGTGCTGAGCAGCTTGGGAAATCAACTGGCGCACTGGGATACGGACTCAACGGGAACACCTGCGCTGAGAATTGGTTACCTCGGACTCGGCGTCCGCCAACGTGGCCCGGAAGCGATTTCGGGCTGGCAGGACATCGAGAATTGGCTAGTAATGAGGGGGGCGGGTGTCTCGCGCAGTGCTCGCGGTTGGCTATCCATCGGCTTCTTTGTCTGCTGGCCTGCAATTGGAGGCGTTGCCGTGGGGCGGACTCTGCCGGACTCAGAGTGGATGATTGTACCCAGCCAGTCCGATGTGGGCATTGTAAGTCTTGGCTGGCCCATACTGACATTCACTGAGGCGCGCGGCGCTGCTGTTTCATTCTGTGATCTCACGGCAGGAAGGCGCGATCGCTCATGGAATAGCCGTCTGACTGCAACAGGGCCGGTACACAGGTACAGCGCAGATGAGCTGTGCGGTCACATGTGCGCCGTCACCTCGCTACAGTATAGGGGCAGCTCTGACCTTCTAGCCTGCGGCACGCAGGACGGAGGTGTTGTTGTCCGGTCACTGCATGGCGAGATACAAGTTCGACTTGAGGCACACCTCGGTACCGTTACCGCGCTGAGCTTTTCCTGGGATGGGTGTCTGTTGGCTTCGGCCTCCCACGACGGCACAGTCCGCTTGTGGGGGGTCTTCGAGTAATAGCACCCCTCGCGGTACCCTCCCCTCCCCTTTGCGCTATAATCCCCGCCAACACCCCCGACAAGGAGCCTGCCATGATCGAAATCGCCGAAGCCCTGCCGCCGCACATCACCCCGCTGTGGCGCATGGTCAAACAGTGTGGCGTCGACCACGTGGTCGGCGGCATGGACCGCTCGCGCGGCCTGGACGTCCCCAAGGACCAGCTTCCCTGGGCCTGGTTGCCGCTCGTGCGCGCCAAGAGCGCCTACAACGACTATGGCTTTTCCCTGGACGTGATCGAGGACCGCCCGCCACTCGACAAGGCCAAACTCGGCCTGCCAGGCGGCGACGAGCAGATCGAGACTGCCATCACGCTGATCCGCAATATGGGCAAACTCGGGATCCCGTGCTGGTGCTACGAGTGGATGCCCGTGCTCAACTGGCTGCGCACCTCGGTGACGGTGCCGGCGCGCGGCGGGGCGCTTGCCACTGCCTTTGACAACGACCTGATGCGCGACGCGCCGCTCACCGATGCCGGCGTCGTGCCCGAGGAGACGCTCTGGCGCACACTGGAGTATTTCCTCAAGGCCGTGGTGCCCGAGGCCGAAAAGGCCAACGTCAAGCTGGCCATGCACCCCGATGACCCGCCCCTCTCGCCCATCCGTGGCATGGGCCGCATCATGCGCAGTCTGGAGAACTATCAGCGCCTGCTCAACCTCTACCCCTCGCCGGTCAACGGCATCGCGCTCTGCCAGGGCAACTTTACCCTGATGACCGACGACCTGCCGGCCGCCATCCGACACTTTGGCGCGCAGAACAAGATCTTTTTCGTGCACTTTCGCGATGTGCGCGGCACCCCGGAAAAGTTTGTCGAGACCTTCCACGACGAGGGCCAGACCAACATGCTGGAGTGCATGAAGGCCTACCGCGACATCGGTTATGAGGGCGTGTTACGCCCCGACCACGTGCCCACGATGGAGGGCGACTCGAACGACACGCCGTCCTACTCGTCGTTCGGCCGGCTGTTCGCCATCGGCTATGTCAAGGGGCTGCGCGAGGCCGTCTACGGGCATCGCTGACGTCTCGGAGGCTGCATGCACAACTCGCTGCATATACGCGATCTGTTGCGCCGCACCAACGCCGATCCCCTGCGCCTGGAGCGCCGCGACCCGCACCGCCTTCTGGCGGTAGACCCCGCGGCCACCCCCGGCGAGGGCGAGTTCGCGCTGACCGGCGCATGGCGCATCGTGTGTGACCTCGCACCCGACGTAGCCGCCGCTGTGCGCGCCGACCTGGCCGACCTGTTGCCGCGCCTGGACTTGGCGCTGGACGACGCCGCCGAGCAGACGCTCAGTATCGCCCTTGCCACCGAACTGGGTACGCGCGGGTGCCGCCTGACGTGCCAGCCCGCCGCCCTGCGCGTGGAGGGCGGCGACGTCGCCGGCGTGTGGGCCGGCATCGCCTGGCTGGAGTGGGAGCTGCGCACGCGGCGCGGCGCCATTCTGCCACCGGGTGTGCGCGCGCGTCACGCCGCCTGGCCGGTACAAATCAGCCAGGGGCCGTGGGGCGGCAACTATTCCGTGCCCGATTTCAGCCCCGAGTATCTCTCGGACGACGCCTTTCGGCTGTACGCGCACTATGGCGTCAACAGCATGATGATCTATGGCGACCTGTTGTGCTATGTGAACAGCGCCATCTTGCCCGAGCTGAACACGCCCGACTATGCGGCCAACATCGCCATGCTGCAGGACGCCGCGCTGCGCGCTGCGCGCTACGGCGTGCAGTTCAGCTATGTCGTCGTGGGCCCCAAGTTGGGCGCCAGCCACCCGCTCTTCCAGCGTTTGCCGGACGTGCGCGGCAGCGGCTTTGACGCCGGTGAGGGCCCCATCCATTTCCTCTGCTCCAGCCATCCGCTGGTGCTTGATTTCTACCGCGAGACCTTTGGCGGCCTGTTCCGCGCCGTGCCCCAGTTGGCGGGCGCGATCCTGATCGTCTCGGAAGAGTCGTTCTATCACTGCCACATGTGGTCGCGGCGCACGGAGCACTGCCCGCGCTGCTTTCGCCGGTCGCGCGCCGAGGTCGTGGCCGACCTGGTGGCCGCCGTCGACGGCGCCGTCCGCGCGGCCCAGCCGAACGCCTGGGTCGCTTCGTGGGTATACGACCCCGGCGGCTTTCCCGGCGACGCCATGGAGGATTACGTGCGGCGTCTGCCGCACGAGGTGGTGCTCTACCAGCACATCGAAAAGGACGAGAGGCTGCCCAAGCAGGGCTACACCAAGCACATCTGGGACTATTCGATCGACTATACAGGGCCATGCTGGCGCGCCCGCCAGGTGGCCGCGCTGGCGCTCAAGTACGGACACCGGCTGTTCATCAAGAGCGAGTGTGGCATCGGCCTGGAGGTCTTTCAGTTCCCCTATGTGCCCGCCCTGCAGCAACTGGCGGACAAGTGGAGCAACATCCGCGCGCTCGGCCCCGCCGGCGTGCAGCAGTCGTGGCTCTTTTTTGGCATGTTCGGCTCACGCGCCGAGGAACTCGGGCTGTGGGCGGCCTACGCGTCCGATATGCCGATCGAGGCCTTCCTGCGCGGCATGGCGACGCGCGATTTCGGCCCCGAGGCGGGCGACACTGTGCTGGCCGCCTGGGAGAGCATGAGCCGCGCGGTCCGGCACATCCCGTGCGTCACGCTTACCAACTACTATATCGGCCCGAGCTACCTCGGCCCCTGCCACCCACTGGTGCCTGAGGTGGACGCGCCCATCCCAGACGCTTTCTACAGCTACCTGTTCTACCTGCAGGAGGGCCAGGAGTCGTTCTCGCACAAGACGCTGGACCAGGCGCGCACAAGTCTGGTGATGGATCGCCTGCCCGACACGCCGCGCAGCCTGGCCATGCAGTGGCCCGGCGCGAGCGATGGCTGGGAAATCGTCATCCGCGAGTACACCATCGCCGCGGCTGAGGCCGAGGACGCCTGGCGCAAGTTGCTGGCGGCAGCGCCACTGGCGCGCACCGACGCCGACCGCGCCCACCTGCAAGAGGAAACGCTGCTGACCGAGCTGGTCTATCGTACGTTCGCCAGTTGCGCCAACGTGGTGCGCTTCCTGTACGCTCGCCGCGAACGTGAACGCAGCAACGAGGAGGCGCGCGAGACGATGCGCCGCATCGCGTTCGAGACGATGCGCCGCATCGCGCTCGAGGAGCGCGCCAACGCCCTCGCGGCCCTTCCCATCTATGCCGCCGCCCCCTGGCTGGACCTGGCCGAGCGCACCGATGGCAGGTTCAGCCCCTGCGCAGAGATGATCGCGGCCAAGGTCAAGTGGATTGACGCGTTCCTGGGGCGAAACTGACGTTAGGGCGCCTCGCGAGCCGCCCCTATTTCGCCTGCCCGAGTTCGCCGCTGTCATTTCGTCTTGCGCGATTCCTGTCGGGCGTTCTTTCCTGCTTCACGCAAGGTCAAGTGCAGTGGGTTGGTCACTTGCGCGTAGGCAGGAGCTCGAAAACATGGCGCGGTGCTGAGAGTAACGTTCCCATTTGTGCGAACCTGAGCCGGCGAGCTTGTCCTTTCCAAGATCCACTGCCGGACTACCTCATTGAGAGGATTCTTCCTACATAAGCCCCCAAGGTCAGTTTCTGGTACGCGATCAGCTCATGCCTAGTCCGTTTGCTCATCCACTCGTCCTCAGCCAGATGGTCGTGCGCCGCGCGCAATGTGGCCTTCAGTTGTTCTAGTCTTTGCATGTACCGTCTGTTGAGCTGCTGCACTGCCTCGGCCAGTTGCGACGATACTTGGCTTTCCTTGGCAGCTAGATCGGCGTGTGCCTTACTGCGCTGCGTCATCTCCTCCTGAGCTTGCCGCTCTAGTGCCGCTTGCTGAGCGGCATATTTCTGGCGAATCAGAGCTTGAGCGTCTCTACTGAGTGAGTTTGGCAATGATGGGCTGATCTCGGCCTCCAGCGATTGTCTCCACTGCAGAAGCGAGCGTGCACGCTGAGGTCCAACCCGGTCGACCTGTCTTTCTCCTTGGTTGCGTATTGCCAGTAGTGCGACACTGTGCTGGTAGCCTGCATTCCACTGGTTGGCTATACGCACACCTTCGATGTCTGCAGCCGTGTATACGCCTGCCCCCACCAACCTATGCGTCAGCTCAGTACCGATCCCGGGAATGTTGGCGGATGTTATGTAGCAACTTGACAATCGTTCACGCAACGCCACTGCTCTCAACTGGCCAAGTGTTGTAGCCAGCTCAGTCTGTTCCGCTCGGTGTAGGCCAGCAAGTTCTGAGGCAGTCTTGCCGTGTTTTCGCTGGTATTCCACGTCAATTGCTTGATGGTTGGTCTTGATATCCTTTAGGGATTGCGCATGAGATGCCTGTACTCGGGACAACTCGCCGGCACGCTCTCTTTCGAGACTCTGCAGTTGCTGTTCGAGCCGCTTGAGTTCTCGCTTGTGAGCGCTGATCTCCTTCTCGAGTCCGCCAAGAAGAACCGACTTGCTGCGCTTATCCCTGACTTCGGCACGTCGATGGTACGACGAACCCCAGCAGAGGCCGACTGTTAGTAGACCGATGATATCAAGAACAGTCGCGACTCCCGGCAGCAAGCCGGCTGCCAAGACTAATGCAGTCGTCGCTGCGAGCAGAATGGCGAACGCCAGTAGGACTGAACGCTCTCGACGAAAAGGAGGATTGAAGACCTTGGATGCCACTGGCAGAGTATGGTCCAGTACCCAAGCAGCGCCCGTCTGAGCAGAGGCGCTCGACGGCACTACTGGAGCCGGTACCAGTTTGGGCGTGTTGGCGTCGATCCATGCTGGCGTTCGTGCTGAGGAGCCAGCCAGTTGAGCCTCAGAGGTCGCGACTGTCAGCTGTGGTATCTGAGCCAGGTTCGAGGCGTAGAGAAATGAGCGTAGCTGACGGGCCAGCGCCTGTATCTGGCTGTCGCCGCTGTCCTCCATGAGGGTTATCACGCTAGACGATGCCGGATACTCGAAGTCCTTCTTGCGGAACAGAAGGCAGTCATCGCCTCCATCGGCCAGAGTCCAAAGCTCTGGACGCCTACTGGCTACGATCAAGGAGATGTAGATCACCCATGTACTGAAGCGATCTATATCTGGTCGCAGGTAGAGGTTCTCGCATCTTAGGGGATGCTGGTAATTGCGGTGGCCGCTCTCCGCAGCCTGTTTGCCCACAAGCTGTGGCGTGCAGACACCATCGTAGTCAACAAGGCGCAACCTGCCGCCACAGACCAGAATGTTCCCATGCTGCAGATCACCATGCGCGATCCCCTGCTGTGCCAATTGGCCCACTACCTGCGCAAATTCGGCGGCCAGGCTGCCCAGAGCCGCGGCGTCCCCAAGATGAGCGGCCACGTAGCTCGTGAGTGGCTCACCAGAGACCCATTCCATCTTTAGAAGCGGGTACCATTGACCGTGAACCTTGATGCCACGAGAGAGATACTGGAATGGTACGAGGAAAGGGAGTGGTCGGTCTCGGAGATACTCACTTATCGCTTTGTACCGTTCCTCCTGATCGTTTCTGCAAACCGTGAAACACCTGGCCGCCCATTTGCGGCTAGAGCCTACCATTGGAAATACAGCTGCAAAGCTCCCTGACATGACTCTGGGCAGACCATTCCTGTCAGCTTCGGGATGACATGCCAATAGGTCTGGGTCTGCAAAGGCACTGCCTGGGTTCTGGATAGCTTCTTGGTAGTCTGAGGGCAACGGCCATGCCATGTTGCCCAGCCTACGCCATCTCGATGTGTAGCAGAGTCACATCGTCATTTCGAAGTTCGTCAGCCTCCCGTCTACTGTCAACCCATTCAGCGAACTCGCCTTGGTCTATTGCTCTTAGTGGGACTTCGTCGTTTTCCCAATGACTATGACCGGATTCGTTCTGTACCATGAACCACTTGGCGAGGGCATCTGTCATGAGCAGGAAGCGGTCACCTATGCGCCACTCTCCCTCAGCAACCTGCACCGTCTTCTGCAGGGTCTCATTGCGGCCAGCGACACTGCATATGAGCGAAGGGCTGTTGTCGAAACCCGCCGAGGACTGTAATGGAAACTGGACGACGAGCAGGCCCTCGCGCATTTGGAACAGGCACGAGTCTCCAATCGCGAAAGCCTTCCATCGGCCAATCTGGCCTTGCCTTGGCCGTCGCACGATCAGGCCCAACAGAGTTGCATAGGCCCCCGCCCGGAGCCCAGGCTCTTCATACCACGCTATGGGCTTGCCAGCCCGATGCCTCTGTGCCAGATACTCGTCTCTCCACTCTTTCCACTGTTGCCACGCGCAATATGCCAAATGTTCGACTCTTATGTTCGCCGTGGGGTACTCGCAGAACGATGACACGAGTGTTCTGGCCCAAGGCCCGCTGAGAAGTGACTCTGTCGCCCCATCGGCGACTGCAAATCGTCTTGGCGATTGGCGCCCTAGTGTGTCGCCGCTGGAGGCATCCTCATACTCGTCAGGGGCATTGCCGTTCTTCTGCACCCACAGCGCTTTCGACGTAGCTTTCATGGTGGCTATCTACCGTAGGTCGCTGGGTCTGGTGCCGATATCTAGTGCTTGAATAACAAGCACGTTGTCAGCATTGAAGGTGTAGGCCTTGGCGCCAGTCCCCAGCTGGAAGCCGTGCTCGACAGCAACATCACGCATTCTCGGAGTCAGTTCGCTGGCAGCCTCAAACATGAGCCTTGCATATTGGTCTACCGAAAGCTGGCCCAGCACCTCCGGGAAAGCAATGGGCTTATCCTTGCGAGACGATATGTGAACGTTGAACAAGAGTACGTTGCCATCTGCGGAGGCGACTGAGGTGATCTCTTTCATGTTCTCAGTCGGATCCCCGTCGGTGGCCTCGCCGTCAGTCAGATGCATAACCACCGGCGGAAAGCATGCCGGGTGATCGGACACAAACGTTCGAAGGACTTTCGTCGCGTACGCCAGCGCTTGGCACATCGGAGTACCGTTCACGGCTACTGGGTCGAACCAGATTGGAAACTTCACAGCTTGGGAAACCAGCCCGCCAGCGCCGTCGTCGCTCTTCTTGGTGCGCTCCTCGATTCGCGCAGGCGAGTTGGCTACCTCGCTAATGGGAACCAGGTCGCGGCCGGCCAGAACCCCACCAAAGACCGGCCCAACCCCGTTTCCTCCAAAACCAATAACACCGACATTGAAGTAGTCACGCACACCCTCAGCGCGGGCACACCGAATGCACAGATTCTGCAGCAGCTTGTTGACATCGTCAGCAAGCGCCTGCGCTTTGCTCCGTGCGTCCTCAGCATCGCCGAATGAATCGGCCATCGATCCGGACTGGTCAATGAGAAACAGAAAGCACGTTGGGTTCGCCCGACTGATCTCCGCTTCGTATGGCATCGGATCCTCCTTCTGTGGTTTCGTCCGTGTCCCGAGGGTAGCCTCATATCGTCTGGACGTCAAGTGATCATGCGTGTCCAGTCGGTCCACAGCGGGAATCCGGCACACTCGCTCGCGTGCCTGCTGGCAGATGGCACCGCATCAGACTCTATTGCATCCCCCTTGGAGCGGGTTCCACGTGGCCTACTACGCTTCCGGCCCGCGTTACTGGACCGACACCACTTACCATGCGAGCAGTACGGTACAGCCTGTCGCTTGACCTTCCCACCAGTCTAGCAAGCTCGCCGAGAGCGCAGTGCTTGCGCCTCTCGCCGGGCCATGCTATACTTGCGTTACACGCACGAACGTTTGTGGAATCCGTGCACACACTCGAGAGGAGATAACCCATGCCAAGTTTGAAGGGTTCGCAGACCGAAAAGAACCTGTTGGCCGCCTTTGCCGGCGAGTCGCAGGCCCGCAACCGCTACACCTACTTTGCTTCCGTGGCAAAGAAAGAGGGCTACGAGCAGATCGCCGCCATCTTTGCCGAAACCGCTGAGAACGAGAAGGAACACGCCAAGATGTTCTTCCAGCAGTTGGAGGGCGGCGAGGTCGAGATCATGGCCAGCTATCCCGCCGGCGTGATCGGTGATACCGCCGCGAACCTGCTGCACGCCGCCGATGGCGAGCGCCTGGAGTGGACGACGCTGTACAAGAACTTTGCGGCCATCGCCAAGGAAGAGGGCCTTAAGGAGATCGCGGTCATCTTTACAGAGATCGCCGAGGTCGAGGAAAAGCACGAGGCGCGCTACCGCAAGCTGCTCGAGAACGTTAAGAACGGCACCGTGTTCTCGCGCGACGAGCCGGTCAAGTGGCGCTGCCGCAACTGTGGCTATGTCCACGAGGGCAAGACCGCGCCCAAGACCTGCCCGGCCTGCAAGCACGCCCAGGCCTACTATGAGGTCATGGCCGAGAACTACTAGTCACCGGTCGCCCGGCCAGACTGCCTGGCGCTGATAGAAGCCGAGTTGCCGTCGCCACACAGCGACGCAGCAACTCGGCTTGTTTGTCAGGCTTACCCTGTAGCCGGCAGATCGTCGCGCTGCGGGCTGAAGCAGTCCATCACCAGCGTGTCTTCCAACGCCTCCAAGTGGTGCGGCACGTTTGCCGGGATGCGGTATCCACAGCCCGCCTTCAGGAGCGCGCTCTGCTCGCCCACGAACATCCGCACCTCGCCCGAGATGATGTACGCGATCTGCTCTTGCACGTGGTGGTGGTTGGCGTCGCCCACGGTACCCCTGGGCAGGCGTACGAACATCGCAGTCATGCCCGGCAGATGCATCACGTGGCGTTGCTGACCGTTGCCAAGGTCCTCAAAACGCAGGTCGTCGAGGCAGAAAAAGGGGTTCATGGTCGCTCCTTGTGCTGGGTCTGGCCAAAGAAGGCGCGGCCGCGGCGCGTCAGGCGTCCTGGGGAGGGCCGATGCGCTCGCTGACCAGGCGCAGCAGCCAGGGCATATCCTCGATCGTGCCCGGCTCCAAGCGCATCGTGTAGGCGCCGCCGTCGGGATGCAGCGCCACGATCTCATAGCTCACCTTGGGCAGGCGCAAAAAGACCTGACTCTTGCGGAAAAACCGGCTCAGCCAGGCCACCGCGCCCAGACGCGTCTGTCGAAACAGGATCGGGCGGCGGTAAAAGCCGGTGACATCGCGCCAGAGCACCTGCTCATCACCCCAGTGTGAACGGCGCGCGATATACTCGTCAGTAACGACGACCTCTTCCTTCCTGAGGATGTACCAGTAGTACAGACCGACGAGCAGAGGCAGCAAAAAGATCGGCAGCAGTAACCACAAGCCGCCGGTCGAATAGAGGCTGCTGAGGGTCGCGCGGAAACCGCGGAATCCGCCCGTGGCGAGCACCACCACGGCCAGCACAAACAGCGCAAAACCCGCCAGCACGCGCAGGTAGTGTCCCCCTTGGCCGCGGAACTTTTCCTGCTCAGGCACCTGGTTTTGGCAGACGGGGCAAAAGGTCCCGCCAGGGCAGGAGCGCTTGCATTCTGGGCACAGCATCCGCGTTCTCCCTATTTCCTTGTGCTGGGCAAAGTGTAGACCAGCCGGGCCCGGCCGTCAAACGCTTGACAGACCGTCGTGGCTCTGTATGCTACGGGCGGCCCGGTCGCCACACTGATCGACCAAACGCCAGGAGCGCCATGACCGCTTTTGATATGTCCGCACACCCCCATCGCCGCTTCAATCCGCTGACACGCGAGTGGATCCTGGTCTCGCCACACCGCACCCGGCGCCCCTGGCTGGGGCAGGTGGAAAAGGGCGTTCCGGATGTGCGTCCCAGCTACGATCCCGCCTGCTACCTCTGCCCCGGCAACGAACGTGCCAACGGCGCGCGCAACCCGGATTATGCCAGCACCTTTGTGTTCGACAATGATTTCAGCGCGCTGCTGCCCGACGCACCCGAGGGCGAGTACCGCCGCGACACGTTATTGCTGGCCCGCAGCGAACGTGGCCTGTGTCGCGTGGTCTGCTTTTCGCCGGACCATAGCCTGACGCTGGCGCAGATGCCCGAAGCCGGCATTCTGGAGGTCGTCAGAACGTGGACGGCGCAGTACGTCGAGATCGGACGCCTACCCTGGGTGCATTACGTCCAGATCTTTGAGAACAAGGGCGCGATGATGGGCGCCAGCAATCCGCACCCACACGGGCAGATCTGGGCCAGCGCTTCGCTGCCGCAGCAGGTGGCGTTGGAGCAGGTCTCGCAGAGCGATTATCTGGCCGATGAGGGGCGCTGCCTGTTATGCCACTATGCCGCGCTGGAGCGTGACGACGGCCAGCGTGAGGTGTGTGCCAACGCGGATTGGGTCGCCCTGGTGCCCTTCTGGGCCACCTGGCCCTTTGAGACCCTGGTGCTGCCCCGCCGTCACGTAGCGGCGCTGACCGACCTGACCGAGCCCGAGCGCATCAGCCTGGCGCAACTGCTCAAGCGCCTGACGGTGCGCTATGACAACCTGTTCGAGACCTCGTTCCCCTACACGATGGGACTGCACCAGCGCCCCACCGACGGCCTGCCGCACCCCGAATGGCACCTGCACCTGCACTTTTATCCGCCGCTGCTGCGCTCGGCCACGGTGAAAAAGTTCATGGTGGGCTACGAGATGCTGGCCAATCCACAGCGCGACCTCACGCCCGAGGCGGCCGCCGCACGTCTGCGCGATCTATCCGAGACGCGCTACGCCTGACTCAGCCACGCGGCAGGATGATGCCGCCCCCTCCAGCCCCACGGCGTTCTTCGCCCTCCGGCGCAGGCGGCTGGCCCGCGCGAGCCGCTGTCTCGTGCTGCAGCACGCGCAACCGCTCGGCCAGCCCCTCGATGTCCGCCAGATCCAGGCCGTAGCCCGGGGTTCCCTGCACCAGCGCCTCGATCAGGGCGCGCTCGAACTGCCGGCGCAGGTCCTGGGGCGAATCGTACGGCGTCCAGGCCAAGCCGGCATTGCGCGCAAATGCGCTGGCCGCGGGCGATGGCACCGCGCTGCTGGCGCGGTAGGCGAACGTGGTGGCGTGCGCCTGCTGGGCCGCCATCCACTCCACGCCCATCGGCGCCACAATGTCGGCCCCCAGCAGGATCAGATACAGCGGGCTGGCGCGCAGCGCGTCGACGTCGGGGTTGCCGTGCATCGCGCCGCGCGGCGTGCGCCGCACCACCCAGCGCACCGCCGGCGTCAGTTGCGCCAGCATCTGGCCCAGCAACTCACACTCGGCGTCCATCTCGGGCGCCGCGCTGATATAGATCGACAACTGCTTGTCCATCGCTGTCTGCCCCCCCTCCATGCGTGACCGACTGCTGAAGCAGCACGCCTTCAGCGGCGCGGGTCGATCAGCGCCTTGACGGTGCGATAGTGCGCCACATCGTCCAGCGCCTGGTTCGCCTCTTCCAGGCCATAGCTGCGCGTGATAAAGCGCTCCCACTGGTAGCGCTCGCCGTGCTTGGCCATCACCTGCACGCCGCGCCACATATGGCTGAAATCGCTGCCCCAGCAGCCGCGCACCTCCAGGTGCTTGCGGTTAATGTCCAGGTGCGGGTTCACACGAATGTCGCCCACGTCGGTGTACTGCCCCACGATCACGTAACGTCCGGCGTCGCGCGTCATCGCCAGGCCCTCGGTAACCGCTTGAGCCACGCCGCTGGCTTCGATGGTGACGTCGGCGCCGCGACCATGCGTCAGGTCGCGCACGCGCTGCAGACGCTGCTCGGGCGTGAACTCGGCAATGTCCAGCGTCACGTCCGCGCCGATACGCTGCGCCTCCTGCAGGCGCTTGGCCGGGCCGCCGATCACGATCACCTGCGTCGCGCCCGAGAGTTGCGCCAGGATCGCGCACGACAGGCCCACCGGACCGCTGCCCTGCACCACCACGGTGTCTCCCAGCGTGATCTCGGCGCGCTCGATGGCGTGCACCGCCGTAGGCATCCCACATCCTGCGCCGATGTAGCGTTCGGGCGACAGACTCTCCGGCAGCGGCAACACCCGTACCCCCGGCTTGAGATAGATCATCTCCGCCCAGCCCCCCAGCAGGCCTTCGTTGGCCGAGTAGGTAATGCCATAGACCTTGCGGGCCGGGCACCGCGTGGAGGCCTTGGCCACCGTGCAGTACCAGCAACGTCCACAGGTGCCGTGCACATCCAGGAAAGTGACCACCTGGCCCACGCGCAGCGGCTGGCTGTCGGGATCGAGCACCGTACCACCGATCTCGGCGATCTCGCCGACGTTCACATGCCCGGGGATGATCGGGTAGGGCACGCCCGCCAGCCGCCCGTGGTGCAGGTGAACGTCGGTGCCGCAGACCTCGCTGTAGAGGGTCCTCAGCAGGATAGCCCCCTCCTCCAGACGCTTGGCGCCCGGCGGCAAGAGCGGCAACTCGCGCACCTCGATCGGGACGTTGGGTCCCGGCATGACCGCAGCTTTGACCATGGCGAACCTCCGACTGTTTGCACGAATTGTAAGCATTGGGCACGATGGGCGCGAATCTGGCCCGGCTTGAGCGACGCCCGGCGCCAGCCCGGCCTCTCGGGCCCTGCGCGCCTTGCTAACGGCAGCGCTCGCGTGTAGAATCGCCGATAGTCTCAGCGTGTCAACACGGAGCTTGATATGAGCGCATCACAACGTCACAACCCTTGGCGTGCACGTCTGGCCCTCCTGATCGGGCTGTCACTGCTGCTTTCGATGGCCGCGCACAGCGTCTGGGCCGCGCCGCACCAATTGCCGGCGCGCCAGACCGTGCCCACGCGCACCCACACGCTTGCGCCATCTGCCACGGCCACGCAGACCCCCGATCCGACCGCCACGTTTACCCCGACGCGGGTGCCCCCAACACAGGTGCAGCCCACACAGCCGGCGCCGACCCAGCCTGCGCCCACGCAACCGCCACCCACGCAGCAACCAGCGGCCACCCAAGCCCAGCCCACAGCCGCGCCAGCCAGCCCTGTGCCAACGCCCACCAGCGCGCCCAGCCCGCAGCCGAATGTGCTCTTCCCCGTGGCCGGCAACGACTGGAGCGACCCGCTGCGCCGCAACGGCGCCCTGGCGCTGGCCGTGCTGGCCATCGCCTTTGTCGCGGGGGCGCTCACTTTCGCGCGACCAACTCCCAGAGGACCCCGCGAGCGCTAGCGGCATAGCGCTCCTCGAGGTCGCGACGCGCGCTGCCCAGGAACACGCGTCGCTCGGTCAGTTGCCCGGCCACCCAGTCGGCCAGCGAGATAGATCCGCTCGACACATCGAGCGCCGGGTAGCGGCGCGCGAGCTGTGCGCGGTACCAGTCCTGCTCGAGCAAATCGCCGTCCACCACAAGCACGTCGGCGCAGCGCCGATCCACCCAGCAGGCATAGTCCAACGCAAAGGTATGGCCGTCCTGCCCCGTGATCAGCAGCGCGCCGGACGGCAGTTCGGCCAGCGCAGCGTCCACCCACACGACGGCCTCGCGATCGTTGCGCAGCTCCAGCGCACGGTAGTTACTCGCCAGTGACCACGCCGGCAAGCCCACGGCGAGAACAACCGCCACCAACAGCCAGCCACAGGTGGCCGCGCCATCCGCCAGGAACCCCGCCGCCAGAGCGCGCAGCCCTTCCGCGAGCCAGATCGCCGTCACTGCCAGAGCCGGAATCAGGTAGACGTACGAGTCCGTCGTATCGTAGGTAATCGCATAGGCGCTGTAGAGCGCCACCGTGATCGACGTCGCCACGGCCAGCCGGCGCAGCCCGCCTTCCCACCAGGACCAGAGGCCCAGCGCGGCGACGGGCAACCCCACCCAGGCGAACTCGCGCCCCCACAACGTCGCCCAGGCTACCACGCGCTGCGGCAGATAGCGCAGCGGCAAGCCAAAGGCGTAGCCATGGTAGAACCGGCCGCTCACCAGCCACCAGAAACCGCGCCAGCGGCTGGGATCGCCCCAGTTGAGGACCGGTCCGCGCGCCGCCGCCAGCGGCAGATACAGGTATACCCCGAGCCCCAGCGCCAGGCCGGCGGCCATCGCGCCCAGGCGCCGCCACGTGCGCCCCGGCCAGAGGAGCAGCGCCAGGCCCGGCAGCGCCAGCAGCAACGTCAGATGCCCCCCCAGGCCCACGCCCAGCGCCAGCCCCAGCATCCCCCATAGACGCTCACCGCCCGACTCGCCGCTGAGCCGCGCCCCCGCGCGCAGCGCCAGGTACAGGCACAGAGCAAAGCTGAGCGCGGCGAACGCATAGACTTCGGCGATGACCGCCTGCGACCAGAGCGTCGGCCCACAGGTATAGGCCAGCGCGGCCCCCGCCGCCCACAGCACCTCGCGCCAGGTGCGCCGGTCACCGCTCCGCTCCAACGCCCAGGCCGCCGTCAGGTACACCAGCACCACCGACGCCGCGGCCGCCGTCGCAGAGAACAGGTTCATGCGCCGGGCCATCGACCCCAGGGGCAACAGGGCGAAGAGGCGCCCGAACAGGACGTACGCGGGATAGCCGCTGGGATGGGGCACGCCCCAGGTAGCGACCGCGGTGATCAGGTCGCCGCCATCGGCGCCGTCGTGCGCCCAGGTGAGCCCCGGCGCCGCCGTGCCGGCATACAGCAGCAGCGCTGCAGCGCCCACCAGCAGCGCCGGCCAGAGTCGCCCCAAACGCGCGCGGACAGTTGGTGAAAGGGATTTCATGCGCTACATTATACGGGGCGGCACGCTGTGCCGCAATGGTGTCGCGCCGGAGCGCGATAATGGCCATGCGCTGCGCGAGTGGCTCGGACCTCGCAGGGCGCGTAACAGGAGTGCAGCGTGACGCTTCGGTCCCCCTCCAACAGACTCAAGACGACGCTGCGCATCGCGCTGGGCACGCTGGTCAGCCTTGCCACGCTCTGGCTGGCATTCCGCAACGTGCGTTGGGCGCAGGTCTGGGAGATCGTACGACGCGCCGATATCTGGCTGTTGCTGGCCGCGCTGGGCAGTGTGCTGCTCACCACCGCGATCCGCTCGGAGCGCTGGCGCCGGATGTTCTACCCCCAGCACCGCCGCCTCAGCCCGACGCGCCTGTTCGCCATGTTCCTGCTGGGGCAGATGATCAACGCACTCATCCCGACGCGCCTGGGTGAGATAGCCCGCGCTGTGCTCGTGGGGCGCGACCAGCACGTCAGCATGGCGCAGGCCCTCTGGACCGCCGCCACCGAAAAGGTGCTGGACGCCATCGTGCTGCTGCTGTTTCTGGGGCTGATCGCGCTGCTGGTGCCGATGCCCGGTTGGCTGCAGAGCGCCGCCTGGACGCTCAGCACCGCGGTCGTGGTCGTCCTGGGGGTATGCGTGCTGGCCGCGCTGCAGGAGCAGCGCACACTGCGCTGGCTGCAGCGCCTTGAGGAGCGCTGGCCCTGGCTGCGGCGCCTGCGACTGACCCGTTTCGCGCAGGCCTTGTTCGACACGCTGCGCCTGCTGCGTCAACCGCGCCAGGCGCTGCGGCTGGCGGCTTATTCAGTGGCGGCCTTTCTGGCGGCCGCAGCCACCAATTGGCTCACAGCGCGCGCCATCGGAATGCCGCTCTCGTTCCGCGCCAGTCTGCTGCTGCTCAGTGTGCTGCAGATCAGCGCGGTGGTGCCGCTGCCCACCACGCCGGGGCGCGTGGGCGTTTTCCACTATCTCACCGTGCTTGCGCTGGCCATCTTTGCGATCGAGCAGGATCTGGCCTTGAGCTACAGCCTGCTGCTGCACGTGCTGGTGTACCTGCCGATGTCAGTGGGCGGCCCGTTGGCGCTCTGGCTGCTCAACGTCAGTTGGCGCAGCCTGACGAGCACGCTGCGCGAGCCCCCGACACCGCCGGCCGTAACGCCCTAGGAACCCGCTGAAAAAGCCGGCGTTTCCGGCCGCTCCCCGGGCCGAGGCCCGGGTCTGCGTCGCGAAGCCCCCTTCGGGGGCTAGAAAACCGCATAAAACCAATGCCAGCCTGCTTTAGCAGGCTTTGCAGCGCAGGCCCCGGCTTCAGCCCGGGCCGTCGCCGGCGACGGGGGGGCCTTTTTCAGTGCCCTCCTAGGAGGCCGCTGAAGAACCGGCCTCGTTGGTTCGACGGCCTTGCACGACCGTCGTTTCGTCGGTCACAGAGGGCCTTTTGACACGGCCGCCGGCGCGCAGGACGGCGCCGCGGTGGCCCTCGGTGGCTTGTTCTGGCTTTCTTGTGTGGTCCTTGACTAGCTCGCCGCCATCATCG
>DIVQ01000158.1 GCA_002423325.1 Anaerolineales bacterium UBA6128
CTTGGCGCCGCATCTGGGCGTTGCGTGGGCCGGGCGTCTGGGGACGCGTGATCGGCGTGGCGCTGCTGGCGGCGGGCGTAGGCTTGGCGGTCGCGTTGCTCGTGCTGGGCGAGCCGCTGCTTGGGCTGCTGGCGGTGAGCGTGGTGTGTGCGGCGGTGGCCTGGCTCTGGAGCCCGGCTGACAGCCCGCAGAGCTGGGTGCAACGGCTGCTCGCGCTGACCGGCGCCGCGCTCCTGCTCGGCGTAGAGCTGATCTTTGTGCGCGATTTTCTGGCCGGCGGCGATTGGCAGCGCATGAACACGGTGTTCAAGTTCTTCACCCAGGCGTGGGTGTTGCTGGGGCTGGCTGCAGGCGCGGCAATGCCGACCCTGTGGCGTTCGGCGGGCCGGCGCGGCGCTCCGGGGGCGGCCTGGCGGGTGGCCTGCGTGCTGCTGGTGGGCGGAGCCTTGGTGTACACCGTGGTGGCCGTGCCCGTGCGTGTCAATGAGCGCATGCCGAGCGCCTGGCCGCCGCGTAACACGCTGGACGGCACTGCCTACATGACCACGGGCGTCTACCACTGGCCCGATGTCGACAGCACGATCGATCTGCGCTACGACCGCGCGGCGATCGCCTGGCTGTGGGAGCACGTGCCCGGCACGCCGGTGCTGGCCGAGGCCGCCATCGGCTACTATCGCGAGGGCGGGCTGCGCGTCTCGTCGTACACGGGGCTGCCCACACTCGTGGGCATGCACCAGTCCGAGCAGCGGCCACCGGCGGAGGTGGCGCTGCGCCAGCGCGACGCCGACACGCTTTTCAACGGCACCCAGACTGCGCGCACGCTCGAGTTGCTCGAGCGCTATCGAGTGCGCTATATCTATATCGGGCAACTGGAGCGCGCGGTGTACGACGCGGCGGGCCTGGCCAAATTCGCCGGGCTGGCGGAGCAGGGCGTGCTGGCGCGGGTTTACGCCAACGAACGGGTCGAGATCTACCAGGTGCTGCAGGAATGGGGCGGCTGAGCGCTCCAAGCGCGTGAGGAGATAACGTATGGTCGCGGTTCTGATCTGGTGGTTGGTGCTGCAACTGATCGGTCTGGCGACGCTGCCGCTCGCGCTGCGGCTGCTGCGTGCGTTGCCCGATCGCGGGTACGCGATGGCGCGCCCGCTCGGTCTGCTGCTGAGCGGCTATGCCCTCTGGATGCTGGTAAGCCTGGGGGTGCTGCAGAACACGCGCTCGGGCGCGCTGGCGGCGGTGCTGATCGTGGCTGCGGCGTCAGTCTGGGCCTGGGCGCGCCACGGGCGCGAGATGAGCGCCTGGCTGCGCGGGCAGTGGCGCGTGCTGCTGGCCACTGAGCTGCTGTTCCTTGTGGCGCTGGTGACCTTTTGCGTTTTTCGCGCGCACAATCCCGACATCGCCGCCACCGAAAAGCCGATGGAATTTGGCTTTATCAACGCCATTTTGCGCAGCCGCACCTTTCCGCCGCCCGATATGTGGCTTTCGGGGTATGGCATCAGCTACTATTACTTGGGCTATGTCATTGTTGCGATGCTGACGCGTCTGTCGGGCCTGGCGAGCGAAATCACCTTTAACCTGACGGTGGCCACGCTGTTCGCGCTGACGGCCACGGGCGCCTTCAGCCTGGTCTACAACCTCGTGCAGGCCTATCGCGCGCACAAGCTGTCAAGTTATGAGCGTCCCACTTTTGCGCCGGGCCTGCTCTCAGGGCTATTCGGGGCCGTGCTGGTGCCGTTGATGGGCAACCTGGAGGGCATCTTTGAGATCATCCGGGCGCGTGGCTGGGGATCCGAGGCCCTGTGGGCCTGGCTGGACGTCAAGGACCTGAGAGCCACGCCGCCCAGCGGCACCTGGTATCCAACGGACGGCTGGTGGTGGTGGCGGGCGTCGCGTGTGGTGCACGATCGCGACGCCTTGGGCAACTCGGTCGAGGTGATCGACGAGTTTCCCTTTTTCAGCTTTTTGTTGGGCGACAACCACCCGCACGTGCTGGCCCTGCCGTTCGTGCTGTTGGCCCTTGCGCTGGCGCTCAACCTGCTGCTGAGCCGCCGCCCGAAGGCGGAAGCGGCCACGGCGGTGCAGGTCGCGCCGGCGGCAGCCGACCCGGCGCCGCGCGCGCCGCTCTTGGCGTGGCTGCAGCGCTTTGTGCGCGAGCTCTGGCCTGGCAGACCCTGGGAACTCGCGGCGTGCGCGCTGGCTCTGGGCGGCCTGGGTTTCCTCAACACCTGGGACTATCCCATCTACCTGCTGGTGTTCTGCCTGGCCTACGCCGTGCGGCGCTGGATCGATGAGCGGCCGCCGTTCGGCGAATGGCTGCTGGACGTGATCTATCTGGGCATCGTACTGTTGGCCGTCGGGGTGCTGCTGTACCTGCCATTCTACCTGAGCTTTCGCTCGCAGGCAGGGGGCATCGGACTGGTCACCGAGTTCAAGACGCGCTGGCACCAGTACGTGCTGATGTTCGGGGCGTTCCTGTTCTTTGTCGCCAGTCTGCTTGCGGCGCTGGCGGTGCGCTTTGCCCGCGCGCCGCGCGAGGAGCGCCGCATCCCGCTGCTGGGGCGGGTCGTGGGCGGCCTGCTGATGGCGGCGCTGGCCTATGCGCTGTTGCGCGGCTGGTGGACGGCGGCGCTGGCCTTTGCGCTGCTCGCGGTCGACGCGGTGCTGCTGGTGTGGGGCAGCCGACCGCGCCGGCAGGGGCGCTCGGAGCCCCACCTGCCCGAGAGTGTGTTGTTCGCGCTGATGCTGGTGCTGGTGGGTGTGGCGCTGACCGTCAGCGTCGAGTTCATCTACTTGCGCGACTCGTTTGACACGCGTATGAACACCGTGTTCAAGTTCTACTACCAGGGCTGGGTGCTGCTCGGCATCGCGTCGGCCTTTGGAGCCTACTACCTGGTGGAGCGGCTGCGGCGCACGCGTTCACTGGCGCGGAGCGTCGGGCTGGCCGTCTGGGGGCTGGTGGGTCTGGTGTTGGTGGGCGCTGGGCTGAGCTACACCGTGGCAGCGACGATGTCCAAGGCGGACGGCTTTGCCGGGACGCCGACGCTGGACGGCACGCGTTACGTGGCGCAATGGCGGCCCGACGACTATGCCGCGGTGCAGTGGTTGCGGCAACACGCGCTCGAGGGGGCGGTGATGGTTGAGGCGCCAGGCGGTTCGTATACAGAGTATAATTGGGTTTCGGCGCACAGTGGCGTGCCGACCCTGCTGGGGTGGGGCGGCCACGAACTGCAGTGGCGCGGCGGCTACACCGAGGCCGGGCTGCGCGAGCCCGACATCGCCACGATTTACCAGAGCACCGACCCTGACGAGACTCAGCGTGTGATAGACAAGTACGGCATCGACTATGTCTACGTCGGGCCGTTGGAACGCAGCAAGTACCAGGTCAGCCAGGCGGTGACGCGTAAGCTCGAGCGGATGATGAGGCGCGTCTTTGAGCAGGGCGGCGTCGTGATCTACGGCCTCGGCTACTGACGCTGCCAGGCCCGCGGCGCGCTGTGGTATAATGCCGTTGCGCCGAACAGCAAGCACGGAGCAGGATGGCGATGGAGACAGTCTCTGGCAAGGAAAACCGCAGATCAGACACCGGGCCGGGCTCCGCACTGGCCGCGCAGGCCCCTGAACCGCGCTGGCTGACGGTCGAGACGGCCGCGTACATAGCAATCGCCCTCGCGGCCTTGCTGGTGCGCCTGGCAGCCCTGGGGCGTTGGCCCCTGCTGAACGAAGAGCTGCAGACAGCGCTGGCCGCCTGGCGCGGAGTGCAGGGCGACGCCTGGCGCCCGGCCTTTTACGTGCCGCTGCTATACGACGTGCAACTGCTGCTCTTTGGGCTGACGCGGGCTGGCGATGGCGCGGCGCGCCTGCTGCCGGCGCTGGCAGGCACAGGACTCGTGATACTGCCCTGGGCCGCGCGCGATCTGCTGGGTCGCCGCGGCGCGCTGTGCGCCGCGCTGCTGTTGGCGCTTGCGCCGACCTGGGTATTCCTGTCGCGCACGGCCGACGGCGCCATTCTGGCTGCGGCCTGCGGCGCGGTGCTGCTGCTGGCTGGCTGGCGCCACGCCCACGATCGGCGTCCCTGGCAACTGACGGCAGGGGCCGTGGCGCTGGCGACGGGACTCACCGCGGGGCCGCAGTTCTACACCTATCTGCTGGTCGCGGTGGGTTGTGCGGTCTACCTGTGGCAACGCGCTCGCACCGGCACAGACGAGAACCGGTCCGAGGACGACGCCCTGCCGGTGGGTTGGTCGCTCTGGCGTGCGCCGGCGCTGCAGGCGGTGGGGCTGTTCGTCTTCCTGGCGACCGGCTATCTGACGAACGTGGGCGGCATCGGGGCCAGCGTGGGACTGCTGGGTCGATGGCTGGCCAACCTGGCGCCGGGCTACAGCGGGCTCTCCTGGCTCGCTTACCCGCGAATGCTGTGGGGTTACGAGTTCCTGACGCTGGCGTTGGCGGCCGTGGGCCTGGGCGTTGGCCTGTACCAGCGGGAGCGCATCGACGCGGCGCTGGGCATCTGGGTGGCGCTGGCGCTCGTGCTGGGGACGGTGTTGGGGCATCGGCAGCCCGGCTGGGCGCTGGACGCGCTGCTGCCGCTGGTGCTGTTGGCCGCTCGGGGCTTGGAGCAATTGTGGGGCCTCCTGATGCCCGACGCGACTCGCACCGATCTCGTGGCGCTGGTCGCGGCCACGCCATTTCTCGTGTTTGCTTTTCTGCAGGTGGCTAGCTACACGCATACAGGTGAGGAGCCCTACCTGCAGTATGCGCTGATCACGGTCGGAATCCTGGCATTGGGCTGGTGTGCCTACTGGATCTGGGGAGATGGCGTGGCGGCCCTGCGGGTGGGGGCGGGTCTCGTGTTGCTGGTGATGCTGGTGTTCAGCACGCGCGTCACCACGGCCGTCGCCTACCAGACTGCGCGCGACCCGCGCGAGGGGTTGGTGTACAAGCCCACCTCGGTGCAGGTGCGCGACCTGCTGGACCTGGTGGCGCAGACCTCCAGCCGGCAGTCGGGCGATCCGCGGATGATCGACCTGCGCTACGACCCCAGCCTGGAGCCCTGGTTGGCCTGGTATCTGCGCGATTACCCCAAGGCCAGCGTGGCCAGCATTGACTTTGGCGCCGCGCCCCGGGAGGCGCTGATCACGCCGCTGCTGAGCGACCAGGACTGGCCGGCCGGCTACGCCGGGCAGCGCTTCCGCCTGATCGAAGAGTTCCCGGCGCAGCCTCTGACCCGTCGCGAGCGCCTGCTCTGGCGCGTGTATCGCGAGCCGGTGGGCGCAATCAAACCGACCGAAGTGGTGTTCTGGCTGCAGTTGGCTGCCCAGTAGTGACACGCGTTTAGCCCAGTACGAGGTAATAGGAATGGCAGGTACAAAGACGGAAACGGCCGTGACGCAGGGAGAGAGCTTTCTGGAAAAGCCCATCCTGGGCAGTCGCAGGATCACCTGGGAAGTGCTGCTATGCACCCTGCTGATTCTGTTCGTCGTGGGCACGCGGCTGTGGGACCTGGGCTCGCGCGGCTATGAGCACGACGAGTCGATCCACGCCTGGGAGTCGTGGAAGCTGGCGACGGGGCAGGGCTACATCCACGACCCGGTGTACCATGGCCCCTTTATGTACCACTGGGATGCGTTGATCTTTACACTGTTCGGCGACAGCGACTATACGGCGCGCTTGGGCCCCGCGCTGTTCGGCATTGCGCTGGCGCTGTTGCCGCTGGCGATGAAAAAGTGGTTGGGGCGCAAGGGCGCGCTGGCCACGATGCTCCTGATTGCCATCTCGCCGGTCATCATGACGCGCTCGCGTTTCATCTGGCACGATATCGAGGGCTTGTTCTTTAACCTGGTGCTGTTCATCGCCACACTGCGCTATCTGGATGAGCGCAAATCGCGCGACCTGTACCTGGCGTCGGCGGCGCTGGTGCTGGGCGCCTGCACCAAGGCGACCACCGAGATCTTTGTAGCGATTCTGGGGCCGTCGCTGGTGTTGTTGCTGCTCTGGCAGTGGTGGCACGATCGCGGCCGGCCGCTGCGCGAGTTCCCCGCGTTCGATCTGATCGTCGTCATCGGCACGCTGATCCTGCCCAAGGCCACGGCGCTGCCGGTCAAGTTGCTCGGGCACGATCCGCTGGACTATTCTACCAGTGGACTGATCTTTTCCGGGATCGTGTTCCTGGGTGTGCAGGCGATCGCGGCGGCCATCGGGCTGTGGTGGGACTGGCGGCGCTGGCTGGTATGCGTCGCGATTTTCTACGGCATTTTCATCCCGCTCTACACCACGATGTTCACCAACGGCAAGGGCGTCGCGTCCGGCATCCTTGGCATGGTGGGCTACTGGCTCACGCAGCAGAGCGTGCGCCGTGGCGACCAGCCCTGGTACTATTACTTTGTGCTGTTGCCGATCTATGAATATCTGGCGATGGTGGCGAGCGCGGGGGCGGTGGTGCTGTACGTCTCCAAGGGCGATGCGGCGGAACGGCGTGAGCGCGAACAGGGCGCGGCGCATGTCGTGCCCTTTGTGCCCTTTGTGGTCATCTGGGCGGTGCTGACCATCGCGGCCTACAGCCTCGCGGGTGAAAAGATGCCCTGGCTGACGATGCATCTGGCCTTGCCGCTGCACATCCTGGGAGGGTGGGGCATCGGGCGGCTGCTGGAGGCCAACTGGAAGGAGATTGTCGCCAAGCGCGGCCTGCTGCTGCTCGCGCTGGTGCCGTTGTTCATCTATGCGCTGGCCAGCCTGCTGGGCGGCGCGCCGTCCACCGGCACGACAGTCGACGAGATCAGCCGCACGCTGAGCTTTGGCGCGTCGGCGCTGGTGGTGGTGATCCTGGCGGTGCCGATCGTGCTGATCGTGCGCGCGCTCAAAGGCAAAGACAGCGTGCGCCTGGTCCTGCTGGGGCTGCTGGTGTTGCTGGTGGCACTGACGGTGCGCACGGCCTGGATGTCGACGTATATCAACCAGGACTATGCCACCGAATTCCTGGTCTACGCGGCCGGCACGCCCGATACGGCGCTGGTGACGCGTGAGTTGGAGGACATGTCGCGGCGGCTGTATGGCGACCTGTCGATGAAGGTGGCCTACGATAACCTGTCGAGCTGGCCGTTCGTCTGGTACCTGCGCGACTTTACCAACGCGCAGTTCTTTGGCGAAAAACCGGGCGGGCCGTTCGATGCGCCGGTGGTCATCGTGGGCATCGAGAACGAGGCGGGCGTCAAGCCCTTCCTGGGCAGCAACTATTACCGGCGTGAGTATCGCCTGATCTGGTGGCCGCACCAGGACTGGTACCGCGAGATGACGCTCAAGTCGTTGTGGAACGATCTCAAGGATCCGGCGGCGTTGCGCGTGCACTGGGACATTGTTTTCCACCGCAAGTACCCGCGCGACACGACCTCGTGGTACAACGGCGTGCGCTTTGCGATGTACGTGCGGCGCGACGTGGCCCAGCAACTGTGGGACTATGGCACCGAGACCCTGACGGTGGACGGCAGTCTGCCTGGCGACGAGTACGTCGACAAGTGGTCGTCGGTCGCGGCCCTGAACGCGTTCGGTTATGTGGGCGACACGCCCGGCGCGCTGCGCAGCCCCAAGGGGGTCGCGGTGGGTCCCGACGGTGCGCTGTATGTGGCGGACACATTCAATCACCGCGTGCAGGTGTTTGACAGCAGTGGCGCCTTGCTGCGGCAGTGGGGCAGCGAGGGCGCGGGCGTCGCGCAGTTCAGTGAACCGTGGGGCATTGGCGTGGCACCCAACGGCGACGTCTATGTGGCCGACACATGGAACCACCGCATCCAGGTCTTCAGCGCTGAGGGAGCCTTCAAGCGTGCCTGGGGCGGGCCCGGCGTGGGGCAGACCGAATCTGTGCTCGGATCGGGCGATCTGCTGTATGGCCCGCGCGCCATCGCCTTTGACTCGGCGGGCAACGTCTATGTGTCGGATACCGGCAACAAGCGCGTGATCAAGTATGATGCCAACGGCAATATGATCACCGCGGTGGGCGGCCTCGGCGACGGCGACGGCCAGATGCAGGAACCGGTGGGCCTTGCCACAGACGCGCAGGACCACCTGTATGTGGCTGACACCTGGAACATGCGCATTCAGGTGTTCGACGCTGACCTGAACTATCTGCGGCAGTGGCGCGTGATGGCCTGGGAGGGTACGTCGGTGGTCAACAAACCCTACCTGGCGGTGGATGCCAGCGGCAACGTGTTTGTGAGCGACCCTGAGCAGGCGCGCATCATAAAGTTCAACAACCAGGGCGAGCTGCTCAAGGTTTGGGGCCAATATGGGACGGATGTTTCGGCGATGAACCTGCCCACTGGCCTCGCCGTGGACGCAAACGGCCAGCTATGGGTAGCGGATTCGGAGAACAATCGGTTGCTGCTGTTCGGAGCCAACTGATCGGCGCTTGTGTNNGGTGTCCAGTCAACAGCAGGCGGGCTGCGCGGGCACTTTTCGCGCAGCCCGTCGTGAGGCTTGGAGGAGAGAGATGGCATTTCTGTTTGGACCGCCCAACATTGAGCGCTTGCGCGCCAAGCGCGATGTCGAGCGTCTGGTGCAAGCGCTGAGCTACCCCAAAGATGCGGCCGTGCGCTTGGCTGCCGCTGAAGCGCTGGGGGCGCTGGGCGACGCCGCGGGTTGCGCCGGATTGGTGGCCGCGACGGCAGACGCGGATGCGGCGGTGCGCGTGGCGGCCGTGCGAGCGTTGGGACAGGTGGGCGGCGAGGGGGCGGTGCAGCCTTTGCTGGCCGCGCTGCACGATCCGGATCTGCGCGCCGCGGCCGTGGAGGCGCTGGGGCAGACGGGCGGCCCGGCGGTGGATCCTCTGCTCGCGCAGGCGACTGGTGATGATGAAGGTGCACGCTCTGTGGCGCTCGATGCGCTCGCTGCGCTGCGTGCAGAAAAAGACCTCGCGGCGCTGGTGCCGCTGTTGGGGAGCAAACGCAAGGTCGACCGCGATGCCGCCAAACATGCGTTGCGCGGGGCGGGGCATCGTGCGGTGGGGCCGCTGGTCAGCGCGTTGCGCAGCGAGTTGGGGTTGCGCGAGGTGCTGCGCGATCTGTTGAGCGACATCGGCGAGCCGGCGGTCGCGCCTTTGGTGGCGTTGGTGCAGGATACGGACATGACGCTGCGGAGCACCGCGACGCTGAGCCTGACCCGGATCGGCGCACCGGCCGCGGGGCCGCTGGTTGCGGCGCTCAAGGTGGGGGGCCAGCCCGTCGCCGAGGCCCTGGTGGCGCTGGGGTCTGCGGCGGTGGAGGCTGTGGGGAGTGCGCTTGCCGGCGAGCACAAGGCCGATTCGCATGCACTGCGCGCCAGACTGGCGGAGGTTCTGGGGCGTATCGGCGACCGCAGAGGCACTGAAGCGCTGGCTGCGGCGCTCGACGATGCCTGGTTTGACGTGCAGATGGCGGCCACCCACGCGCTGGGCAGCGTAGGTGGTCCGCGCGCGGTGCAGCCGCTGATGCGTGTACTGAGCGACGATAAGCGCGAGCCGCGTTTGCGCGCGGCGGCGAGCGACGCTCTGGTGCGGGTGGGACAGGCGGCCGTGGGGCCGCTGATTGCCGCGCTGCCCAAACGCGAAGCCGATGTGGCGCCGGTGTTGGTTGAGTTGGGCGCGGAGGCGGTGGAGCCGCTGATTCAGCGGCTCAGCAGCACGCGGCACGCGGTGCGGGCCAGCGCCGCGCGTGTGCTCGGGCAGATCAAGGATGCGCGTGCGGTGGAGCCGTTGCTGGTGCTGGGTGTGGAGGGGCCGCAGCAGACCCGCCCGGACGCCGCACTGGCGCTGGGCGCCATCGGGGATGGGCGCGCGTTCGAGGCGCTGCGTGCTGCGCTGGCCGACCCGAGCGCGGCGATGCGTGCGGCTGCAGCGCAGGCGTTGGGCGCTCTGGGCGACGTGCGTGCGCTCGAGCCGCTGGTGGCGGTGCTGCGCGAGGGCCCGCCCGGGCTGCGTGAGGAGGCGGCGCTGGCACTCGGCAGCCTGCAGGATCCAGGCGCGCTGGAACCGCTGCTGTCTGCGCTCGATGGGCGCGACCCATCGTTGCAGATTGCGGCAGCCACGGGTCTGGGGCGACTGGGGAGCGCACGCGCCGTGGGCGAGTTGATCGCGGCTCTGAAAACGCCCGATCCCCGGGTGCGCGCTGCCGTGATGGACGCGCTCAAGGCGCTCGGCACGCCGGTCAAGTTGGTCTGATGGCACAGCATACTGTGGAGCCGGGCCGACGCTACGACCAACTGCGTGGCCGGCGTGCGCTGCTGTTCGACTTTGACGGGACGTTGATCCACCAGACGATCGATTTCGACGAGATGCGGCGGCTGGTGGAAGGGGTTTTCCGGCAGCATGGGGTGTCTCCCGATCCCTGGAAGGGCATGTTTGTCCTCGAGATGATCGAGCGGGCGGTAGCGTTGCTGGAGGGCGACGACGCGGAGCGCGCCCGGTCCATCCGCGACCAAGCAGCACAGGCCATTGTGGACCTGGAGCTGCGCGCGGCTGAGGGGGCGCTGGCCTACGCCGGCGTGCCCGAGATGCTGCAGTCATTGCGCGCGGCGGGGCTGGGCGTCGCCATCGTCACGCGCAATTGCCGTTTGGCCGTCGAGTCGGTGATGGCGCGGAACGCGCTCGCGTGTGACGTGCTGATGACGCGCGACGATGTGGCGTACGTCAAGCCGGATCCCCGCCATCTGCTGGTCGCGCTGAAGCACCTGGGCGCTTCGGTCGCGCAGGCCGTGATGGTGGGTGACCATCCTTCCGATGTCCTGGTGGGACAGCGCGCGGGAACCGCTACGGTGGGGGTGCTCACGCCCGGCGCGGGCCCCGAGCGCTTTGCGGAGGTCGATCCTGACCTGGTCGTTTCCGATGTGACCGAGCTGATTCGCTATCTGTGAGGGCGCGCCACGACGCGCCCTCACAGGCAGTTGGCGGGTTAGAAGAGGGACACCTGCCGGCCACAATACTGGCACTCGAGCTGGCGCATGCCCTTGACGTATGCGGGCAGTTGCGCGCCGCACGCGGGGCAGACCGACGGGATATTGACGGGGGTCTGCTCCTCCTCCAGGGCCGCAATGGTCTCGGCATTCAGGTCGACGTCAAAGCGCTCCAAGGCGATCTGGCCGCTCTGCACGCGTCGGATGAGCGCTGACCACTCTTCGTTGCGGGTGCCCTCCAACAGGCCAAGCGCCACGCGATTAGGCGCGTTCTTGGGCGGCTTGTTGAAGTGCAGGTTGAGCAACTCTTTGTTCCCAATCCCGAGCACGCCCTTGGTGTCGCTTGCCTCGATCTCTTCGATCGTTCCTACGGGCGCCTCAAAGAGCAGCTTTTGCACCGTTTCAGAACTGGTTGTGATGAACAGCAGCTTTTTTGTGGCTTTTTTCTCGCGCTGTTCAAAGATCAGCCGGCCGTCGGTCAGCACCAGAATTCCCTCCGGCTCGTCGCCCTCGTCCAGCCACTGCGCCTTGCAGAGCGCGACCCCGTTCTCATCCGGGTAGAGGTCGAATTTGGCGGTTGCGATCGCCTCCTGTAGCGCTTCAACCTGTTTGAAGGCTTTGGAGAGTTGCGCGACTTTGGTGCTGGTCTGGTCAAACGCGCCGCGCACGTCGCGTTCGGCGCTGGTGATCTGCTGCTCGAGTTGTCTGACCTGGCCCTCTGCAGCGCTCTGCCAGGCGGGATCGCGCTGCCCGCGTTGCAGGGCCTGTTGCGTGCCCTGCGCAGCGATCTGCAGTGCGGACGCGCGCTCTTCCAGGATTCGTCTGGCGTCGGGACCCTGGGTGGTCCAGCGCGTGCTCAGCGACTCAACCCGCTGCTCCCATCCACGCCCGAAGCGGTAGCCGCGCGCCCTGAGGTTCTCCAGCGTTACCCCGAGGCTGGCGATTCGGCCATTCATGTCCTCAAGCTCATCGCGCAGGTTGCCGAGCGCGGCCCTGCCGGACAGGCTGTTGAAGCGCGTGTTCAGCGTGGTCAGGGCCTGTTGCTGGCTCTGGCCGGCGCCCGGGGCTGCCGACCCACCGAGGCTGCCGGGTCGCGGGGGCGCCATGGGCCCCTGTAGCGGGGGAGGGCCCTGCGGCGGACGGCGGCCTGGCCGGCCGCCGGGTCCCTTCTGGCGCTGGCCCGGGCGTGAGCCACGTCGGTCGTTCGGGTTGTTTGGCACTGGCATGGTGTATCCTCCTGCCGCGCTGGGTCCGTGGTCGGTTACGAGCGTTACGATCCACGATCGGGGCAGCCACACGCGACTGCCCACTCTGCCGAGGGGCTGTCGCGACGCATTCTGCCAGCACGATTATGACGCGGCCACAAAGACAATGCAAGCCGATCAGTAGACCATCTCGCCGCGCACAAAGGCGGCCGTGCGGGGGTCCGAGGGAGATTCGAAGAAGCGCTCGGTAGGCGCGACTTCAACGTCACGACCGCCCAGCACCAGCAGAACCCGGTGGGCCAGCCGCCGCGCCTGAAAGATATTCTGGGTGACGAGCACGACGGTGGTGCCGCGCTCGCGGTTCAGGTCGGTGACAATCGACTCGATCAACGAGACGTTGTAGGGGTCGAGGCTGGCGGTGGGCTCGTCGAGCAGCAGCACGTCGGGCTCCAGCACCATGGCGCGAGCCAGCGCCACGCGCTGCATCTCGCCGCCGGAGAGCGTGCGGGCGTGTGCGTGCGCCAGATGCGCCAGGCCGACCCGCTCGATCGCCTGAGCGGCCCTGTTCGCCGTGTCGCGCTCGCCCCTCAGCTTGAGCCCGTAGGCGACGTTGTACGTCGCCGTGCCATGCAGAAGGATGGGGCGCTGGAAGACCATCGTGACCTGCCGGCGCAGCTCCAATGGCGCCGCGGCCGGCAGTGGCTGGCCGGCGAAGCTGACACGGCCCGAGGTAGGGGGCTCCAGCATGCCCAGGATGCGCAGCAGCGTGCTCTTGCCGGCGCCGCTGGGGCCCACGGCGCAGAGCACCTCGCCGCGCGCGACGTCGAGCGTGCTGAGTTGAAGCACGTCGCGGGAATCGTAGCGCATGCAGACGTCGCGCAGGCGGTAGATCGGCTCGTTCATTCGCCCAACCTCTTGCCCTGGAGGGCCAGCATCGCCAGGTTGGCGGCAAAGCTGAGCGCCAGCAGGATGATGCCCAGCGCGATGGCCAGGGCGAATTGGCCCTTGCGCGTCTCGAGCACGATCGCCGTGGTGAGCACGCGGGTGGCTCCCTCGATGTTGCCGCCCACCAGCATGACCGCGCCCACCTCTGAGATGATGCTGCCAAAGCCGGCGACGATGGCGACGATCACGCCTGTGCGTGCTTCGCTCAGAATCGCGCGTGTCACCTGCCAGTCGGTAGCGCCCAACGAGCGCAACTGGCGCCGCAGGTCGGGATCGACGCCCTGTACCGAGGCCATGGTAAAGCCCGAGATCAGCGGGAACGAAATGACCGTCTGCGCCACGATCATGGCCCGCGGGGTAAAGAGCCAGCCCAGGCTGCCGAGCGGTCCGCTGCGCGACAGAATCAGGTAGACGAACAGGCCGACGACCACCGGGGGCAAGCCCATGCCCGTGTAGAGCAGCGCGGTGATCAGGCGGCGGCCCGGGAAGCGCCGCAGCCCCAAAAAGCTGCCCAGTGGCACGCCCACCAGCATGCTGAAGAGCAGCGCCGTACCAGACACGCGCAGGGTGAGCGCGAGGATCTCGAGAACCTCCGGGTCGCGTGTTGCCAGCAGTTGCAGAGCCTGGATGGCTCCCTGTAGTATCTCGCGCACAAACGCTCCTTACTTTGAGAAGGTGTCCTGGCAGGACTCACGCCTTGAGCGCGCGCAAGTCCTGCCAGCAGCGTAGTGTCAGCTAGCGGTTGCGCCAGGCCTCGGAATCGGGGATGAAGAGCGACTGGCCGGATTCGTGCTTGTAGTCGAGGATCTTTTGCTGCGTCTCGACCGAGGTGAGCCACTCGATAAAGTTGCTGGCCATCTCAGCCTCGACGTTGGGCCACTTGTCCGGGTTGATGGCGATGACGCCGTAGGGGTTGAACAGCACCGGATCCCCCTCAACCAGAATCTCCAGGTCAAGAGAGTCCATGCGGCTTAGCCAGGTGCCGCGGTCAGCGAGCGTGTAGCCCAGCTTTTCGTTGGTGACGGTCAGCGTGTCGCCCATGCCCTGCCCCAGCGAGAGGTACCAGTCACCCTCCGGCGTGCCGCCGGTGGCTGCCCAGATCGCGAGCTCCTTGGAGTGCGTACCCGAGTTGTCTCCGCGCGAGCAAAAGACCGAGCCCGTCTCCGCGATCTTGGCAAAGGCGACGGCCGCGTCGGTCATCCCTTTGATGCCGGCGGGATCGCTCTTGGGACCGACGAGGACAAAGTCGTTGTACATCACGTCCTGACGATTGACTCCGTAGCCATCGGCCACGAACGCATCTTCGGCCGGACGATCGTGCACGAGCAACACGTCGGCATCGCCGTTCCTGCCGATCGCGAGCGACTGGCCGGTGCCCACAGCGACGACCTGCACTTCAGCGTTATACTCGCTGTCAAAGCCGGGCAGCAAATAGTCCAGCAGACCCGAGTCCGCGGTCGAGGTGGTCGTAGCCAGGATAAGGCGGACGGCGTCTTCGGAGCTGTCGTCGGTTCCCTTGGCTGCGCGCAGCTTTGTGACGTCCTTGACCTGCAGCTTGCCCGAACCGCCCGGCAGGACCGAGCGCAGCGAGCCGTCGTCGGTGATGGCGATGATGGACTGCTCAGTGACTTCGGCCAGGGCTATGTTGGCCTCGTAGCCATCACTGGCGATGATGCTGAGTGTCGTGCCCTTGGACTTGGCTGCCTTGAGCAAATCGGCAATCGGGACGCCGACATAGGTCGTGGTCTCGCCGTCCTTGTCGGTATAGTCCACGGCGACCCAGGTCATGGCCTTCAGGTCGGCCAGAGTAAAGCCCTTACCGTTGACATCCAGCACCATGGGCGCGGCTGTCGGCTCGGCAATGGGCTCGGCAGTGGGTTCGAGTGCGGCAACCGGGGCGCTGGTGGGCGCAACGGTCGCCTGCGGCACGGCAGTGGGGTTCGCCTTGGCGCAGCTCGTGAGCAGCAGCGCCGACACGAGCACGAGGGTAGCCAGTAGTGACCAACGTACGTTACGACCTGTTACGGACCATGACATGCTGTTTCTCCTTGTACGGGTGGTGATGGATTTGGAGACTGACAATAGAGAAGGCGGCGCTTTCCCACAGGCAAAGGAAAGCGCCGCCTCGTGATAAGGCACGCCTGGCACTCTCCTTTCCAAAGATGGGGGGCGCGCGCGTTTCCACGCACACCTTCGGTCGCCCGGTGGGGCGACACCGCCCCGATGACCATGCTTGCGCGACAGGTCAGGGGGGTCGGAGGTGAGACTATGCGATTGTCGAACCGAAGGCATTATAGTCGGAAGCGCGGCCTCGGCCAAATCGGCTTGGCATGAGGGTGGCGCAACAAACTGGGCGCACACAAGGTGCGTCGCTACCGGCGGCCACCCCGCAGGCTTGGCGCGCTATCTGCTCACATAGAGCGCGCACTGCGCAGTGGCGTGCAGCCAGTAGCCCTCGCCGGGAGTGAGGGCGATCAGCACGTTGGCCCAGGGAGCCGCCGTGGGCACAAACTGCTCCCAGCCGGGAGGCGTAGCCAGCGCATCGTAGGCCCAGATGATCGAATAGTCGCCCTCGATGCGCTGCACCGCCTGGGGCAGCGTCTGTTCATCCGGCAGCGGCCAGCCGATCAGGTTCCAGCCGGGCTGCAGGGCGATGCTCGCGCCATTCATCTGCTCGACGCGCAGCGTCCAGGTGGCAGCGCTTGTCATGTGGATCCAGAAGCCTTCGCCGGGCGTCAGGGTTTGCAGGTCTCCCGCCTCGGGGTTGGCCGGATCGTAGCTCAGCCAGGGGCTCCCTTGGTGCGTGGCATCGTAGCGTTGCACGACATCATAGGCGCCGTCGATCGACGCCAGGATATCGGCAACCCGTGTGAGCGGCAGCCCAGCGAGCACCGGCTGTCCGCTGAAGGAGACCAGGTTCCAGCCCTTCGCCAGCGCGACCGACTGAGTGTTCACGATGCGTTGGGGCGTGACGAAATCGGTCTGCTGAGCCCCCAAGATGGGGCCCTGCAGCCAACGACTCGCCACCGCGCCGACACGGTTGCCCGGCCGATAGATCAGTCGCGCGCGCCAGTGCCAGGCGCTGGCGGGCTGCAGGCCCTCGATGCGTGCGTTTTGTGGCGTGCCGCCCGGCATGGCCACCACCCAATCGGGGGCCTTGCCCGACAGGGTGCCGTCGGCGCCCAGCGCGACGCCCCGCGGGGCCAACTGCCACGCCAACTGCGCGGGTGCGCGGCCGAGCGGCATCCGCGCGGTGACGGCGATGGGCGCGCTGGTGGGCCTGTCGGTGCGGGCAAGCGGCTGAAGCGGCGTCATCTGATCCTCAAGCAGCACGCCGACACGCAAGGGCAGTCCCGGCCCGCCGTTGCCCCAGAAAAAGTAGGCGCGGCCCTCATTGGGCTGGCCGTTGCTGTAGGTGGGCGCGCTGACCAGCAGGTCGGCATAGCCGTCGGCGTTGACATCGCCGGCGCTTGCAACGGACTGCCCCATGCAGGCATAGGGGATGTCGCCGGTCACGCTCCAGGCGGGTTCGACGCCCAGGCCAGCGGGCGCGCCCAGGAAGACCCAGGCCTTGCCCTCGTCGGTCGCCATCCAGGGATCGCCGGCGCGGTAATGGTTGGCGCCCACGATGACGTCGCTGTACCCGTCCCCGTTGACGTCGCCGGCGCTCGCCACGCAGTAGCCCAGCTCCGACTTTATTACTGGCGCCTCATAGTGCCACGCGGGGGTCGTCGCCAGCCCTGAGGCTGTGCCGTGGAAGACATAGGCGCGCCCGGCCCAGGTGCGCGTGTGGCCGCTCTTGCGGGCGCCGATGACGACGTCGGCATAGCCATCGCCGTTCACGTCGCCGGCGCTGGCCACCGAGCAGCCGAACTCGCCCACGCAGTAGACATAAGGCGCGGCCGGGTCTCCGCAAAAGGCGGGGCCCACGTCGAAACCGCCGTACCGGATCCAGTCGGCCGTGCTGCTCGGGCCGCTTGATGAGCCGCGATACAGGAAAGCGGCGCCCTCCCAGGTATAGTCGTGGGTATAGCGGCGTGCGCCGACGAGGACGTCGTCGTAGCCATCGTTGTCAACATCGCCGGCACTGGCGACCGAGTAGCCGTACCAGGCGCCCGACTGGTTACTCTCCGCGAACCAGGCCGGCGTGCTGCTCAGGCCCGTGGGCGAGCCCAGGTAGATGTGGGCAGCGCCCTCGGTGGTCTCGCCACGCGAGTAGCCGTAGGCGCCCACGATGACGTCGGCATAGCCGTCGCCGTTGACATCGCCGGCCGAAGCCACGGCGCGGCCATAGTAGGCCAACGCGCGGCTGCCATAGCCGGACCACGCAGGGGTGGCCTGCAGACCATCGGGCGAGCCGTAATATACAAAGGCTGCGCCCCCGTCGATCTGCGCCTGGTCGTACAGAAACGCGCCGACGATGATGTCGGCATAGCCGTCACCGTTCACGTCGCCAGCCGAGGCCACGGCGTTGCCGTAGCAGGCGGCGGACTGGTCGGCCGTCATCGTCCAGTCGGGCGCGGCAGAGAGGCCTGTGGCGGAGCCATAGTGGACATCGACACGGCCATCCGAGACGTCGGTGCCGCTGGTATAGTCGGCGGCAGCCTGGTAGGACGAGCCCACGACCACATCGGCGTAGCCATCACCGTTCACGTCACCGGCGGGGGCCACCTGCCGACCGTAGCCAAAGTAGGGGACGTTGCTCTCGACCATCCAGGTGGGCGTGGTGGCGGGCGCGCCCGCGCAGCCATGCAGGACGTAGGCGCGGTTGCCGCCTGGGGCGCCCACGATCAGGTCGCCGTAGCCGTCGCCGTTGACATCGCCGGCGGCGCCCACGGCCTGGCCGAACCGGTAGTTGGCCAGGTTGGACTGCTGCTCCCAGACCGCCGACCCCATTCCTGTGTCTCCGCCCTGGAAGAGATAGGCTGCGCCCTCGTTGGTCTGACCGCTGGCATAGTAGGGCGCGCCGGCGAGCACGTCGGCATAGCCGTCGCCGTTGACGTCGCCAGCCGGTCCGACGCTGTAGCCCAGTTGCGCGCCGCCCCAGTCGATCTGCCCCACCCAGACGGGGTTCGCGGTCAGCCCGCTGGAGCCACCATAGAAGACCTCGGCGCGCCCCTCGCGCGTCTGACCGTCGCTGAACAGCGGCGCGCCCACGATCACATCGCTGTAGCCGTCGCCGTTGACGTCGCCGGCGGTGTCCACCGAGCGACCATAGTTGGCGCCGGACTGCCCGCCCAGCTTAGTCCAGGCCGGGCTACTGCCGGGGCCGGCAGCGGCTCCGAGGTAGACGTAGGCGGCGCCCTGGCCGGACTGGTTGGGGGCGCCGACGATCACGTCCGCGTAGCCGTCGGCATTGACATCGCCGGCGGTGCCCACGGCGGCGCCGAAGGCCGCCAGTCCCTGCGTGTGCGCCACGCTCCAGGCGGGGGACGCGGCGATGCCGTCCGCTGAACCATAGTGGATATAGGCGGCGCCGGCCTCGCCCGAGACGCCGTAGGCGCCCACGATCACGTCGTCGAAGCCGTCGCCGTTGACATCGCCGGCAGTGCTGACGGCGCACCCCAGGTGGGCGTTCTCGGAGGCGCCGAACACGATGAGCGCGGGCTCGGCCGCCAGGCCCGCAGGCGACCCGTGGTAGATACAAAAAGCGCCCTCCGCCAGGTGATCGCCGTTCTGCCAGGGGGCCCCGACGATCACGTCGGCATAGCCGTCGCCGTTGACGTCGCCGGCGGTGGCCAGCGCTCCGCCGAACACGGCCTCGTCGTGGGCGCCGTGCGCGCTCCAGCCAGCGGTCGTGGCCAGGCCCGTAGCCGAGCCGTAGTAGAGGAACGCCTTGCCGTTGTTGCTGTGGCCGGCGTCGTACTGCGGCGCGCCGACCAGCACGTCGGCGTAGCTGTCGCCGTTCACATCGCCGGCGGTGGCCACGGCCATCGCGAAGCCTGCGCCGCCCTGGTCGCTGACCAGCGTGGCGGCGGCGCTGACGCTGAGAACCGCGCCCTGCGGCGCCTGTTGCGTCGCTTCCGAAGGCTGCTGGGCATGGCCGGGGGCGCCCGCAATCAGGCTCACAACCAGCCCCAAGGTCACCAGGAACGGCCTGGCCCGAAACATTCGCATCTCTACCCTCATGTAGCGTCCATCATGACGCAGCCACACCTGCGCGGGCCGCGCCGCTCCAGTATACGCCGTTTGTGCGCGTTCGCTGAACGGGCCGTCTGCGTCGCGATGACCCGGCGCGGCGCGCTCAGTCCACCCAGGTGGGGTGGCCGGGCGTCAGTTCCAGCAGCTTGACGAAACTGGTGGGCCCGCCGCGCGCGATGGGATGTCCGCCGGTGAGCACGACCGTGCTGCCCACAGGCAGATCTTTGCGCTGCAGCAACAGCGTCTGGATCTGCTGATAGTAGGCGCGTTCGTCCTGGGCGAACTCGGCCATCACCGGTGTGACGCCCCAGATCAGGCTCAGGCGTCGGTAAGTTGAAGCCAATGGCGTATAGGCGAGCACGCTCACCCGTGGGCGGTGCTGGCTGACATAACGTGCAGAACTGCCCGTGCGCGTCAACACGCAGATGGCGTCGACACGCAGGTCGTGCACAATGGCTGCCACGGCGCTGCCGATGGCCTCCGGGATCGACCTCGCAGGCAGCGTTGCGGCGGGCGCGAGATCGCGCCGTGGCGCATCGTACGACTCGGTGGCGTCGGCGATGCGGTCCATCATCTGCACCGCCTCCACCGGGAAACGTCCGATGGCGGTCTCGCCGCTCAACATCACGGCGTCGCTGCCATCCATGATGGCGTTGGCCACATCGCTGACCTCGGCGCGGGTGGGCTGCGCGTTACGGATCATGGAATCGAGCATCTGTGTGGCGGTGATGACGGGCAGGGCGCGCCGGTTGGCGGCCGCGATGATGCGCTTCTGCAGCACCGGCACTTGCTCGGGCGGCATCTCGACGCCCAGGTCGCCGCGCGCGACCATCACGCCATCAGCGACCTCCAGGATCTCGTCCAGGGCCTCGACAGCCTCAGGCTTTTCCAGTTTGGCGATTACCGGCGTGTCCTTGCCCTGCGCGGCAATGGCCTGCTTGACACGGCGCACATCGTCGGCCTCGCGCACAAACGAGATCGCGACATAGTCCACGCCCAGGTCCAGCCCAAACCGCAGGTCTTCCAGATCCTTGTCGGTGACGCTGGGAGCGCTGATGTGCACGCCGGGCAGGCTGATGCCCTGCTTGGCGCGCAGGAGGCCGCCGTGAACGATCTCGGTCAGTACCTCGGGACCGCGCACGGCCGTTACGTGCAACTCGATCAGGCCATCGGAGAGCAACACGCGATCACCCGGGTGCACGTCGCACGGCAGTCCTGCATAGCTGGTGCTGACGCGCTGGGCGTCTCCGAGCAGCGGCTCGGTGGTAAGCGTGAAGGGCTGCCCATCCGCCAACAGGACGGGCAGGTCGCTCTGCAGCGCGCCCGTGCGAACCTTGGGGCCCTGCAGGTCCTGGAGCACCGCAACGGCACGGCCGAGGCGGTCAGCCTCTTCGCGCACCAGCGCCAGGCTCTGCGCATGGTCGTCGTGGCTGCCGTGCGAAAAGTTGAGGCGCGCCACGTCCATACCCGCCTCGATCAGGCGCGCGACGTTCTCTCGCGAGGCGCTGGCGGGTCCCAGCGTGGCCACGATTTTGACACGGCGCATCGGCAAAGCCCTCCTCACATGCGACTGGCGCCAGTATAGCCGGCCGGCGTGTCGCTGGCAAGAAGCGCAGGTTGACGCCGGGTGCAAGAACCGTATAATCCAGGCATATCGACGGAGGGGTGCACGATGGTGGACAGGGAGTTGAGCGCGATCGAACACTGAGGGTACGCCTGCCGTCGGGCCGGATGAATGTATGCCGATATGCCGTGGGCGCCCTCAGACCCACGGCTTTTCATATCGTTCAGCCTTGCAGCGCGCCGTGGGAACGCTCCCTGGCGCGCTGTTGTGTTATTTGATCGGAGAACGACACATCCATGCTTCAGGCTTCAAATATCTCAAAATCATACCCCGACAGGCCGTTGTTCGAACGGGCCAGCTTTGTGATCAACCAGGGAGAGCGCGTGGGTCTGGTGGGACCCAATGGCTGCGGCAAGACGACGCTGCTGCGTCTGCTCAGTGGGGCCGAGGCCCCGGATGAGGGCAGCGTCCGGCAGACCGTGTCAGCGCTGCGGGTGGGCTACCTGCAACAGGGGCTGCGCTACGCAGAGGGTGCCAGCGTGCGCGATGATCTGGGCGGGGCGGCCGCCGAAGGCGCCTTGCCAGATCATGTGATCGCGCGCGTGCTGTCAGGGTTGGGGCTGGACAACGTGCCCCCCGAGACCGCCGTCGGCATCCTGAGTGGCGGCCAGAAGACGCGTCTGGGGCTGGCGCGCTTGCTGCTGCAGAGCCCCAACCTGCTTTTGCTGGATGAGCCCACGAACCACCTGGACATCAGTGCGCTGGAGTGGCTGGAGGACTATTTGCAGGGCTACTCGGGGGCCGTGCTGGTCGTGTCGCACGACCGCACCTTTCTGGACCGCACCGTGACGCGCATCCTCGAGATTGATGCGCTGACGCATCGCATCAACGCGTACGAGGGGGGCTACAGCGCCTACGCCGAGGCCAAGCAGCGCGAGCGCGACCGCGAGCAGCAGGCGTATGCCGTGCAGCAGGAGCGCATCGCGCAACTGCAGGGCTCGGTGCGCCGACTGGAGGGCCGCGCCCGCAACATCGAGGGCGAAACGATCGACTTTTACTACAAGAAGCGGGCGCTCAAGGTGGCGCGACAGGCGGTGGTGCAGCGCAAGCGCGTCCAGCGCCTGCTCGATTCTGAGGAGCATCTCGAGCGGCCGCAGTCGGCCTTTACGCTCAAGCTGGATTCTGTCAGCACGACGCCCAGCGGCCAGGATGTGCTGACGTTAACCGACGTTGGCAAGCGCTACGATCAGCGCTGGCTGTTCAGCGACGTTAACCTGGTGCTGCGACGCGGGGAGCGGGTGATGCTTACCGGGCCCAACGGTTCGGGCAAGACGACGCTGCTGCGCACGATCATCGGCGAGGAGCCGCTGACTGAGGGCGGTGTGCGATTGGGGAGCAACGTGCGCGTCGGCTATATGTCACAGGAGCAGGAGGGGCTGGATCCGGCGGCCACGCCCTATGATGTGGTGCGCAACGCAGCAGCCCTGACCGAGTCGCAGGCGCGCACCTATCTGCACTATCTGGCGTTCGGCGGCGATGAGGTGTTCGTCCCAATCGCCAAGTTGAGCTATGGCGAGCGCGCGCGGCTGGCGCTGGCCAAGCTGGTGGTCAGCGGCTGCAATCTGCTGCTGCTGGACTNNTGGACGAGCCGATCAACCACCTGGACATTCCGTCGCGGGAGCGCTTTGAGCACGCGCTGGCCCCCTACGAGGGCACCGTGCTGGCGGTTGTGCACGACCGCTACTTTGTGCAGCGCTTTGCCACGGCCGTCTGGTCGCTGGAAGCGGGCACAGTGCGGCGGTACGTGGACCTGGAGGATATGCGGCGCGGGCAGGCAGCCGACCGGGCGCTCGCGTC
>DIVQ01000152.1 GCA_002423325.1 Anaerolineales bacterium UBA6128
GTGTCCTGGAACTCGTCCACCAGGATGGCCTGCAGGTCGCGCTGCCAACGTGCGCGCACGTCGGGGTGCCTTGCCAACAGGTCGAGCGCCTGCTGCTCAAGGTCGTCAAAGTCAAGCGCACGCCGTGTCTCGCGTGCGGCCGCGTAGGTCAGCTGCAGGCGCTCGAACAAACGGCTGATCGCTGGCATCGCCTCGGCCAACCGGCGGTCTACTGCCAGGTCGCCCCCGATCAAGTACGGCGGGAGCATGCCGTACGCATCATGCAACTCTTTGATGATGGGCTTGGCGTTTACTGCGCCCCAGTTCTCTTTCTTGCCGCGCTGCTTGAGGTGCGGTTCCCACGCCGAGATCTCTGATGACACCGTGACCCAATCGCCCGCACGCACAGCAGCACAGACCGTGTCCCAGCTTGCCGCCAGCGCCAGCACATCGGGCGCCGCACCGTCGTCATTGGCGAGTGCCCGCGACGCCGAACCATCGCTCACCAGGGACTGCAGCGCCCCCAGGGACTCGGCCACGGCGGGATCCTGGACAAAGCTCTGAAGCGGAGGCAACACCCGGGCCAGCCAAAGCTCCCAGGGCGGCGTTCTCTGTGCCAGCAGAGGCGCCACGTCCAACCGCTTGGCCAGCAGTTGCGCCGCCAGGTCGCGGACCCCTCGCTCTTCCAGCAGCCCAAAGAGTCCGCTGACGACCGCATCATCGGCCGCCCAACCCAGCGTCTTGCGCACCGCCTCGGCGCGCAGCAGCTCGGTCTGGGCCTCGTCCAGCATCTCAAAGCGCGGGTCCACCCCGGCCTCGGCGGGGTGCGCGCGCAGCAGCTCGCCGCACAGCGTGTGAATGGTGCTGATGCGCGCCGCGTCGAGGTCCACGTAGACCTGTTGCCAACGCGCACGCTCCGTCTCTGCCAGATCGGGTGACACCAGCCAGGCCCGCACCTGCTGGCGGACGCGGTCGCGCATCTCGCGAGCAGCCTTGCGAGTAAAGGTGATCGCCACCACAGACCGCAGGGGCAGGCCATCGGCCAGCAGCGACAGGTAGCGCGCCACGAGCGTGAGGGTCTTGCCGCTGCCCGCGCCGGCCGTCACCAGCAGATCGTGCCCACGCACCTCGATGGCGGGCAACTGTTCCGGGCTGGGATTCATCTGCGCGACAATGGTGTGGGTCATGGCTTCACCAGCGGCTCCCGGGGCGGTACTGAGCGCAGTAACTGGCCGCCGGGCAATAGTCGGGGCAGCCGCCGGCGGGCGGGCGCGGCACGAACGCGCCGGACTGCACGCCGGCGATCGCCTCGCGCGCGTAGCGCAGCGCGTCGGCGATCGCAGCGTCCACGCCATAGACGCTCAGGCGCAGCCCGCTTCGCTCGGCGCTGCGCACATGCCAGTAAAAGCCCTCGCCTATTTCGCCGCCCAGCACGGCGCGTGCGCCAGCCGCGTACAGCGGCAACTGGACCTTTTTGCCCTCGCTCAACGCATTGCGGCTGAACTCCGTGGGGCCAGCGGTCTTGTAATCGATCACGCGCAGACGGCCATCCGGCGCACGGTCCAGCCGATCGATAATCCCGTGCAAACGCAGAGGCGTCTCGAGGGGGTTTTCCGCGGGGATCTCGCAATCAAACCGCATTTCGAGCAGCGTCGGTACGTACGCGCCATCCAGGGCGGTGAGCGCCGCGAGCGTCCGCCGTATGTTCTCGACGATCTCATTGCGCGTCTGATACCACCAGGCGCTGACGCGAAAGCCCTCGCGCGTGGGCGCCTCATCCAGGATCGGGCCTGCGACGCGCTCCAACGCTGCGATGAGCGGGTCGGCCTGCGTACGCGCCTGCTCGTCGCAGTCTTTGTAGACCGCCTCCAACAGTCGGTGGTAAATGTTGCCCAACTGTCTGGGGTCCAGGCCCTCAATCGGCTCCTCGCGAGCCTCCAGCCCGAGCACGCGAGAGACAAAAAAGCGGTGCGGGCAGGCGAGGTAGGTCTCCAGGGCACTCGCGCTCCAGCGGTGATTTGGCGCAAAACGCGTGGCCAGGCGCGCGCTCAACGCGCTCAAGTCGCCGTTGTGCTCGCCAAAGGGCTTGCGCGTCGTGCGCGCCCGCACCACCGTTCCGGCGCGCTGCCAGGCCGCATACTGCTCCGGCTGTCGCGCACGCGCCCAGACGTGCCACGGCGATTCGGCGGGCAGCCCGGCCAGGCCCTCAAACAGCTCAGACCACGAGGCCGCCTCGCCGGGCGGCACGCGCTTCTCACTCGTCAAGACGCGCGGCTGCAAGTCAGCCAGCTCGAGCACCTCACGCCAAAAAGGCGATGGTTCCCAGGGGGCGCCGTTCTCGGCCAGCCGCGGTCGGGTCAGCAACAGCCGCTCGCGCGGGCGGCACATGGCCTCGTAAAAGTAGCCCATCTCGGCGCTCTGCGTCGAGGGCTCCAGTGCGTGACCATCCCGATCCAGACCCTCCCGGTCTGCGTCGCGCAACAGCGGATCCTCGTGCAGCGTGGCGGGGAACTCACCCTCGGCCAGGCCCACAAGGGCCACGGCGCGCAACGGCACGCCACGCGCCTGCACGACGTCGGCCACCAGCAGCCGATCCTCCAGCCCCTCCTCGGGCAGATAGCAGACAGCCGTCTCTACGGCAGCCTCGAGGTCGGCCAACAGGCTGCCCAACTCGCAGCGCGTCGCCGGGGCCACGGCCTCGTCGGCCCACACAAGGCCCCGCAGGACGCCCTTGAGCGCACGCAATGCCGCCAGATCCCACTCAGCCGACGCCTCTCCGGCGCGCGCGCAGGCCACCATCTGCAGCGAATCGCTGTCGTGCTGGCCTTCCGAGCCATCGTCGCCGATCAGGTCCTCGATCCAGCCCACCAGGCCGCGCACGCTGCAGGCTGAGGCTGGCGGCGTCAGACGCTGCACAAAGCGCTCAAACCTCTGCCGCAATTCGCGCGCATCCTCGGTCGAGAGCGCGAGCCCGGACCTGTCAACGTCTTCGCGCATCTCGGTGTCACGGCCTTCGATCCGAGTGAAAGCCTCACGCCACTGCTCCAGGCCAGCGACCACGCAGCCCCAACGCGCCAGCGCGTCCAGCCGCTCGGCGTCCCCGGGTTGGATGTTGATATCGCCCCAGCGCATGTAGGGCGAGCGCCACGTCTCCACCAGCACGCGACGTTCGAGCAGGGGCCCGGCGGGGTCGGCAGATGCGGGCACAAACAGCCTCAGCAGGTCCAGCAAGGCAGCAATGACGGGCACACGCGCCAGGGGTTGGCCGTCGAGCAGGCGAATGGGGATGCCGAACTCGTGCGCGGTCTGCAGGATCAGCGCGCGGTACGGGGCCACGTTGCGCGCCAACAGCGCCAGGTCGCTGAGCGCGCAGCCCACCGTCACGCACTGCGCCTTGAGCCAGCGCAGCGCCGCGCGCACCTCGCCGCCGCGGTCGGCCGCCGCCAGCAGTTCCACCGCCTGCTGCCCGCTCGCATCGACCGTGCCTGGCGCCCGCGCTGCGTGGCCGGTGAAAAGGCTGCGCTCCAGGTGCGCCAGCAGCCCGGCCTGGCGGTCGCAGCACTCGGGCAGCGGTTGCGCCGACACGCCGAGCGCCTCTTCGAGACGGCGCCTCGTATCGGCAAAGCGTCGCTGCACCTGGCGGTCAACGCCATCCAGCGGACCCGTCAGCGTGATCAGCGTCTCGCGCGCCCGCCCGGCCAACATCACGACCGTGCGCAGTTGCACCGTCGTCAGGCTGTCAAAGCCATCCAGCACCAACAGCGACCAGTTGCTGCCGAGCGCCGGGTTGTCCTCCAGCGCCCGCAGGGTCGCCCAGCCCAGCTCCTCCTGATCCGCCCAGGCGTGCTGCGCAAGCGTTTGTTGGTACGCGCCATAAAGCCACGCCAGCTCGCGCAGCCGCGGCTCATCCCCAAAGGCGGCCACACCGCCGGCGAACTCGGCCGGGCCCACGCCGGCCGCCTTGAGCTCAGCGATCAGGTCATGCAGCAGCACGGGAAAGCCAGGCTTGTCGCGCAACGGCGCATAGTGCGCCAACTCGGCGCCCTGCACCAGGGCGCGCAACAGCCGGTGCTGCACCGGATCGTCCAGCTCGGTGAGCGCGGCCCCTACGGCGCTCAGGCAGTCGCGGTAGAGCGACGCGAAGGAGACGACGCGCACCCCCAGCGCGCCGCCAGCCTCAGCCAGCCGCTGATGCCAGGAGCGCCGCTGCAGTTGGTTGGCCACGCAGACCTGCACGCTGCCTGCAAGGGCGCACGCCGCCTCGCGCGCGCGCGTCACGGCATAGGCGGTTTTGCCGGCCGCCGCCGGGGCCACGTAGAGCCGAATCGCCATCAGGGCCTGTCCCTTTGGCCGAGCGCCTTGCCGACGCCCAGCAGTCGCGCCGACCGGAACGTCGGCCGGCCCATTGTAGACCAAGCACTGCCCCTGTCCAGCGCGCCGCGTCCACGAGCCTGTTGACGGTGGCGCGCGCTGCGAGTAGTATGCGCCGCGTGAGTCTGCGACAACGGCCTACGGGAGCGTGCCACATGCCGCTGAGCGCCTGGATGCGTATCGGACAACCCCTGGAAGCCGTGATGGGCGACTATCGCCCCATCCTGGACGCCTGGGAGGCCGGCACTCGACTACCTGGCCTGGGGAGAGATTGCGGACCTGCTGCTCGCCAAACACTACTTCTGGCATCGCGGCTTTGACGGCATGTATGGCACCGTCGCGCGCAGCATGACCTATCGCAACGGCGCTCCCGTAAGCTACAACTGCGGCCTGATCTGCCGACACGACCTCGCTCAAGCCTGCAGACTGGGGCTGACCGCCGACCTGGTCGGGTTCCAGCCCTTCCACATCATGGCGACGGCCGAGGCCGAGCCCTGCTTCGACATGCAACGCACGCACCAGGTGCTGGGGGTGGTGGCCAAAGGAGAC
>DIVQ01000048.1 GCA_002423325.1 Anaerolineales bacterium UBA6128
CATACGGTCGCGATCCAGATCCGCCCTGCTCCTGCCTCTGCTAAAGTCCATAGCTTCGCGAGCGTGCTCGAGCATATGGCGCAAGCGCACCGTGGCATCACGCCGCGTCATACTGCACCTCTGCCTCGCGGCTCACTTGATCGCGAAAGCGCCGGCTCAGAAAGGCCTTGGTGTTCAGGTCCACGCGGCGCCCAAGCAACTCTGACAGCTCGGCCTGCATCGTGAAGAATGCCAGGCCCGGCACGTGTCCCGGATCGAACTCGACCAGCACGTCAATGTCGCTGTCTGGACCAAAATCGTCGCGCAGCACCGACCCAAAGAGGGCCAGACGTCGGATGTGGTTACGTCGACAGAACTCGGCGATGCGGGCGCGATCGATCTCTATGCGCGCACTCATCGTATGCCTCCCTCAGCCAGCGACTGCGCATCTCCGGCATAGTCGCTCAGGAAATAGTCGTTGATCCGCACATAGTCCTGCTCGCCGGAGAGCACCTTATCCCACTCGGCCAGCGTCTCGCGGGCCACGTACTGGCGCACGGCGTGGTCACTGATGTTGCCGTAGAGGTCGCGGTCGGGTCCCTGCCCGGCCAGGATACGGCGGCAACGCTCACGGTGCCATCCCACCCACCTGGCCACTACGCCCAACGATTCAGCCCGCGCCAGCGCCAACGCCGCGCTCAGGGCCTGCATCGCTGTCGCGGACCCATCGCGATGCCGCTCCATGTCGGCGCGGGCCTCGGCCAGTTGCGCGTCGTTGGGGTGCCCGCGGTCTATAGAGTCGGCCAGACGCCCCGCGCGACTTTCGGGATCCGCCACCGCGCAACGCAGCGCCCCGAGATGAGCGACCGTCTCACTCACGCGCCGGCGGAGCGTCGAACGGCCAGGACGACTCGAGACGCACGCCTTGCGCCACGCACGTCAGATAAATGCTCTCCGCCTCCTCGTCCAGCGCCTTGACGAGGGCGCTCTCGATCTCGGCGGGGTAATAGACGATCACCGCGCCGCCCGTGCTGGCCGGCTTGGCTGCGAACGCACCCTGCTCCTTGGCCAACGCCATGATGGTCTTATGCTGCTCGCTGATCAGGCCCCACTGGTCCATGATGCTCGTGTCAGCATCCACCAGCATCCAGAATGCGCGATGGTCGCCGTTCACCAGCCGCTGGTGCGCCAACTCGGAGACAAAGCTCTTGCGGTCCATCGTCTTGACGGTCTCCTCGTCCTCCTCGCGGTAGCGCCGCGCGATCTCCGAGTTGACCTCTCCCGATACCATGTTCAGATTGTGCGGCACTGCCAGCAGAATGCGCGCACCGAGCGCAGCCCAGGCCTCGTCACGCGCCTCACTCACCAACGCATACGGCTCATCAAAGATGTCGCCCTGGCCCTTGGCCCACAGCCCCGTCAGCTTGCGAAAGAACCCAAAATAGCGCACGCCGCCATAGGTGGCGCCGTAGGCCTTCTGGTAGCCGTGCACCTGCCCGGGGCGCAACGTCGCGCGCTGCACGATCTCCGCGGCCTCCTCGGGCGGACGTCGCCGGCCAAAGTAGGCATCCAGCGCGTGCAACAGCGCCACGAGTTGCGCCGCCGAGCCGCCCAGGCCGATCTTGGAGGGCACGAGCGAATTGAGCGTGATGCCGATGCCGCTGTTGCCCGCATAGCCGGCGATCTCGAGCAGGCGGCCAGCGCCGAAAAAGGTATCGGCCGTGAACTCGTCGGTCGTCTCCACCCGGATGGCGGTGGCGCCGCTGCCGCCCGGCGAGACCATCGCCCAGGCGCGCAGTCCGCCGGGCCCGCTGGGAGCGGGTCCCTCGATGGCCAGCGTCAGCGTACCCCCCTTGCCACTGATGTCGCACGTGTCCCCTGCGACGGCGATGGCGGCGGGGGCCGAAGCCACGATGCTTTTCTCCTGCGACATGCTACCCTTCCTTTCTGCAGTCTGCGAACGCCCGCGGGTCAGCGACGGCGGACGTGGCTGCACTATAGCCGATCAGCAGGCGCCCCGCAAGCGCGAGGGCAGGGCACGCGTCCCGGGCGGACGCGCTCCACAAAGAGACAAGCCGCGCCCCTGCGGGCGCGGCCCATTACGAACACGTATCAGGCGGGAGTGGGTGGGAGTCGAACCCACCAGGGCCGCTTCTGCAGCACCCCTCAGACGATTTTGAAGACCGCGGAGCCCACCGGGACTCGTCCACCCCCGAACGGCCCTAGGATACCCCGAACCCGCCCGGCCGTCAACTGGCCCATGGCAACGCAGTGTCAGCCCTTGATGCCCGTGAGGGCCATACCCTGCACAAAGTAGCGCTGGAAAAGCAGGAATACGACAAAGGGTGGAATGCTCAGCACAACGCCGGCGGCCATCAACAGGTGCCATTGCGTGTTATAGTCGGCAAAACCGCGGAAATACTGCACGCCCAGCGCGATCGGGTACTTGTCCGATGTGTTGAGATACAGCAGCGGCCCAAAGAACTCTTTCCAGTGCCCGATAAAGGTGAGGATGGTCACCGATGCCAGCACCGGTTTGGCCTGCGGCAAAAAGATCGACCAGTAAATGCGCAGCGTGCTGGCGCCGTCGATGCGCGCCGCCTCGTCCAGCTCGATCGGCACCGTCAAGAAGAACTGCCGCAGCAGGAATACCGTGCCCGCTCCGGCAAAGAACGCGGGCACCGTCAGCGGCAGGTAGGTGTCGATCCAGTTGGTGGGCATACCCTCCACACTGAACTGCACCCCGGTTAATCCTTGCAGGATCGGTTTGCCCGCCTCGCTGATGTCGTAGAACAGTTTGGGATAGGGCAGCCGCGACATGATGATATAGACCGACAGCCAGGTCATCTGCGAGGGTAACATCATCGTGGTCAGCAGGATCAGAAAGAGGACATTCTTGCCACGCGCGCGCAGTCGCGCGAACCCAAAGCCAACCATTGTATTGGAAAGCAACACGCCCACCAGCACAATAAAGGTGAGGTAGACGGTGTTGAACAGGTAACGCGGCATGGCTGGCCCGCCATCCTGCAGGCGCAGGCTGTTCCACATCACATCATAGTTGACCCACTGCCAGCTCTTGGGGATCCACATTGGAGGATCCACAAAGAGCTCGTCGATGGTCTTGAGCGAGCCGGATACCATCCAGATCAGCGGCAGAATCTGAAACGCCCCCACCAGGATGCAGAGCACGTACATGAGGGTTTTGTGCAGCAGGTTGCGTGCCTTGATGCCTTCATACCAAGCCGTCTTGGCCGTTGTGCTCATCGCCCCTTCACCTCCCCCTCATAGTACACCCAGGCGCTGGAGGAGCGGAGGACCAGCATTGTCATCGCCAGGATGATCACCAGCAGTACCCAGGCCATGGCGCTGGCGATGCCGAACTTGAAGTAGCGCCAGCCAAAGGTATAGATGTTGAGCACGTAAAAGTGCGTGGCATAGTTGGGGCCGCCGCCGGTGTACAGAAAGGCCGAGTCGAAAGCCTGGAAAGTGCCCATCATGCTCATCACCAGGTTGTAAAAGATCACCGGCGACAACATGGGGACCGTGATATAGCGGAACTGCTGCCATTGACCCGCGCCATCGATCTTGGCAGCCTCATAGAGGTGCTCGGGAATGCTCTGGAGGCCTGCCAGGAAAAAGAGCATTTGCGAGCCAAAGCCCCACAGCCCCAGCCCCACCAGGGTGACCAGCGCCGTCTTGCTGCGGTAGAGCCAGGTCTGGTTTGGTAGCCCCAGCTTGTTCAGGAAAATGCTCACCAGGCCGCCGTTCGACTGCATGATCCATGTCCAGACCAGCGCGCTCGCCACAGAGGGAATCACGGTCGGCGAGTAGAAAACGGCCCTGAAGAAGGGCATGCCCCTGATCCTTTGGTTGAGCAGCATGGCGCCCAACAGGTTGACGATCATGCGCAGGGGCACCATCAGCACGGTGTAGATCGTGGTGACCTTGAGCGACTGGCTGAAGAGCACCAGTTGGCTGGGCTCAAACAGGTCATGCCAGAGCGTGGCATAGTTCTGGAGGCCCACCCAGACGGGCTTGGTGAACACATCCCACGTCGTAAAGCTGATATAGAGCGAATAGATCATCGGCCCGGCGGTCCAGATGAGAAAGCCGACCAGCCATGGCGCGACAAAGAGATAGAACTCGCGCTCTTCGCGCAAGCGCATCCTGCCGAGGCCCGTTTTGGCAGGTCGACGGCTCTTGTCCGGGGCAACGGCTTGAACTGCAGACATACCTTCCTCCTGCGGCCCTGCGCCGCCCGCTGATGACAGCGCCAACTTTGCGCCATGGGCACATCGCTCCCCAGTCGGGAGGCCATCGTCGTGCCAACCGGCGCGCAGCGCGTGACGGGTCCAGGTGCCGAAACGGGCGTCTCGGCACCTGGTTCGCGAGAGGAGAAAGGACTAGACGCCCGAGAGCGTCGCGTTCATGTCCTTGATGAACTGGTCGTCCATCGCCTCGGCGGCGGTCTTTTCGCCACTCTTGACCGTGCCCCAGGCAGTTTGGAACACCGTCCAAGTCTGCGGCAGAACCCAGCCGTTGAATTGCGGCTTGGCCACGGCGGCCGCCTTGTACCAGACGTCGACTGATGGGGGCTTGGCCTTCTGGTCCGTAAACATCTCGCCCGAGTTGTACTTTTCGATGAGCGACTGGCGGCTCGGAATGTCGAACCCGAGCCCGGCCCATACGGCCTGGCCCTCGGCGCTCTCATTGTTGGCCGCCCACAGGTACGACTCCCAGGGCAGCTTGGTCAGCGAGTAGACGGAGGTGCCTCCCAAGCCCGCCTGCACGCAAGGCGCACCATCCGAGGTCTGGAACGGCCAGGCCACGTCCCACTGCCACTGCATCGTCGTCAAACGCGCCTGGTTCCACGGGCCGCTGATGTACATGGCGTATTTGCCATCGCGGAAGCCGGCCCACGAGCCGAACGCACCCACCTCTTCGGGCAGCGGGCTGATGTGATGCACATTGATCAGATCCGCCGTCCACTGCCAGATCTCTCTGGTCTTGTCGTCAAAGAGGCACTTGGTATAGTTGGGGTGGTCAAAGGTCGGCGACCCCATCTGGTACAGGAATTCCATGTGATCGAGGCCGTAGAACAGGTACGCAAACCGCGTGTAGATGTCCCCTTCCTTCTTGTTGAGCTTGAGGGCGTACTCCAGGAACTTTTCCGGCGTCCACTGGCCCTTCTCATGGAGCTCGTTGGGGCTCTCCAATCCGGCCTCTTTGAAAAAGTCCACGTTCCAGAAGATGACCTGCGGTCCCAGGCCGCCGGGGATGGCATACTGCACGCCTTGGTACTTGCCGCGATCCAGCGTACCGGGGATAAAGTCATCCATGTTGAAATCGGTGTCCGCTTCCATGTACGCGTCCAGCGGCAAGAGAATGCCGCGCGGCACATCCAAGCGCAGGTGCTGGGGGACGAACACATCGGGCGCGGTGCCCGAAGCGATCATCGCGGTCAACTTTTCCTGATAGTTGCCCGGGGGGTACGTCGTGGCGACGCGAATCTCGGGGTGCTTTTCGCGGAACATGTCGTAGCGCGCTTGCCACGCCCTCTTTTCCGCATCACCACCCCAGATCATGAACTTGACGGTCACCTCGCGCACGACGGGCGTCGCGGTCACCACTTTCTCGACGACCTTTTCGACCTCTTTCTCGACGACCGTGGTGACTTCTTTCTCGACGATCTTTTCGACTTCTTTCTCGACCTCGACGGTCTGCCTGACGACGACCGTCTCCTTAACGACCTCCGGGGTGCATCCGGCCAACACCCCACCCAGAGCCGCTGCTCCCAGTTTGAGCATATGTCGGCGACTGACTCTGCCTGCCATCTGAACCTCCTTGTCAACGAGCATGGCGACATCCGATCGATCAATCCGACCTGGCGACTTGCGTGTGGGGAACAGGCGCTCCTTTACACCTGTGCTACGGGGCAGTCTGGTCGAGAGGATGCAGTGCGCATCTCGCCATGCTGCGCTGCAGCGTCCGCTGCCCACTGCCGAGCTACTTCTACCTTTGTATTATATCAAACTGCTGGTGACCATGTCAATGTCTATCGCGCTTCGGAGTGCGCTGCTGAGCATAGCCCGCCCCGGCTCAAGGGGCTGTGGTACAGCGGCCCTTGCACGCCCACAGGTAGTAGTCGCCCGCGCACGCACCAGCCCCGCGGCATATCGCTTGACACCGCACTCCGGCAAAGCGAGAATGCCCGCGCTTCACTACACTATCGCCGCACAAGGAGAGCATCCATGGCGATCTCGGTGGGCATGGTGGGTCTTGGGCAGTTCGGGCGTGCCTTTGTGCACTCGTTCAAGCGGCATCCTGATGTCGCGCGCCTGGCACTGTGCGACATGCATCCGCAACGCCTGGCCGACATGGCCCGCGAGCACGGCATCCACGAGTGCTACAGCAGCCTGGACGACATCTGCCGCAGCGACATCCAGGCGCTCGTGTTGATCACCCAGCCCTGGCTGCATTACCGCCAGGTGATGCAGGCCCTGGAAGCCGGCAAGCACGTCTACAGCGCCGTGCCCACCGTCTATGGCGCCGAGGGCGATGCGCTCCTCGAGCAGTGCGACCGTCTCGTCGAGGCCGTCACCCGCACCGGTCTCACCTACATGCTGGGCGAGACGACCTTCTTTCGCCGCGAGACGATCTACTGTCGCCAAAAGGTGCGCGAGGGCGCCTTTGGACAGCTGACCTACGGCGAATGCGAGTACTGGCACGACATCGATCTGCCGGTGAGCAACCTGCGCGAGGTGGCACGCGCCCGCAGGCTGAGCTGCCAACGCTCAAAGGGCCCTCATCACCCAGCGTCTGCCGGTGGGAAAGGGAAACGCATGGAAGCATGCGCGGGGTGAGGTCCCTGTACCTAGCTGATGCGCTCCACGATCTCGGCGCACTGACTCACCTGCTGCACCGTGCGCATCCCCGGGATCACGGCGTCGACGTAGGGCTGCGCATACAGGTAGGCCAGCGCCGGCTCAACCTGCTCGGGCTGCAATTGCTCGTCCTTGTTCTCGTCGTCGATCAGGCGTCCGCGCGCAAAGGGCTTCATGATATAGACGCCCTGACCGGCCGCCCGACAGCGCCGCAACGCTTGTTCCATCTCTTCGCGTGTGCCGGTCTTGTGCATGCTCTTGCCGGCAACGTTCAGCGCCGCCAGCACCACCTCGATCTCGGCGTACTGCGAGGCCTGCTGCGCCATCGGTACCGCGTGCGTCGACAGCCCGATGTGACGAATCCAGCCTCGCTGCAGCGCGGTCTGCAGGCCTTCCAGCGCGCCCGCCACCGACCGGTACTGCTCTTCGCTGTCTATGGCGTGCAACAGGAAAACGTCGATATAGTCGCACTGCATCGTCTCGAGGGCATAGCAGACGTCGTTCAGCGCGCCCTCAGCCGTCTTTTCGTAGGTCTTGGTGATGAGCACCAGATCCTCGCGCACCATCTGCGGAAGCGCCTTGGCAATGGCGGGATAGGTGCGATACCAGCGGTCCGTGTCGATCAGGTTGATCCCCAACCCCCAGGCTGCCAGCAATACTTCGGTCTCGCGTTCAATGGGGTCTGGCATCTGGTCCCTCAGCACATCAGTGCCGATGCCCAGCCGGCTCACCTGCAGGCCGGTGTTGCCCAAGGTCACTCGCCGCATACATCCCTCCCCCGTGCAGATATCAAACGACCCGGAGACCATAACGCCTGCCGGGTCGCCGCGAAAAAGTATAATCGGCCGGGACGGGTTGTCAAAGCATTCGCCGCCCGGCACGGGGATCAGGTGTGCGAGCGCTTGTCCTCAAAGGCGATGACCAGTTGCTCGTCCTGCACCTGAGCAAAGGTAGGCTGCAGGCCGGCGAGATACTGCGGCAACGCCAGCGAGCGGCGATAGTTGCCCAGTTGCACGAACAGCTCGTCGCCGCGCTTTTCCAGCTCGACGGCTGTGGCCGTCACGCCCACCATCCGCAACGTGAGCAGGTAGCGGCCATCCTTGACGCAGAACTCCAGCGGTTGCTCGCTCGAGAGCGGCAGCAGGGGATCCAGAGGTCCGTACAGCGACTGCGCCAGTTCGGCCAACTCGGAGGTGCCCACCACCTCGTGGGCGCGCATCGGCACCTCGAACACCGGCAGCGGCGCGAACAGCTCTTGCGCTCGGGCAAGGTGCTGTGCCTGGCTCGTCTTCCATTGCGCAAAGAAGGGATCGTTCACGTCGGCAGGCAGCACCCGGTTAACGAACACCGCGTCCACCGCAAAGCCAAACAGGCTGAGATAGGTGTACGCGCGTTGGGTCTCCTGCAGCGACATGTGATCGGGGTTGAGCGCCAGGCGCACAGAGGCCTGCTCGCGGTCGTTCAAGATCGCTCGCAGGTCCTCGACCTGCTCGAACAACTCGGCCAGGCGCCGCTGCACCAGTTCCTCGCTGAGCGGCAGCTTGATCTTGGACTGGATCAGAGGCAACACTGAGCGCGCCAGCCCGCGCGTCAGACCCAGCAGCTGACGCGAGTAGGTGCGCGCGAGGTCGGGAGCGCTCAGCAGTCGCATCGCCGCGCCGGTGGGTGCGCTGTCGATGACCAGCCCTTCGTAGATGCCCTCGTCATAGTAGCGCTTGATGCGCACCAGCGCCAGCACCTCGTCGAGGCCGGGCAGCACCGCCAGCTCGCCGGCGGCTGTCGCGCTGACGCCCTCCTCACGCAGGACAGCGGCGATACGGCGTTTGATGTCGCCCCAGTAGCGCTCCAGCTCCTCGCCGGTGTCCAGTTCTGCGGCATCAAGCGGGAGATCGTCGACCTGCCGAGCTGTGTTGGTCAGCGGCAGCGCCAGTGCGTCGGCCAGGCTGTGGGCGATATCGGTGCTGATCGCCAGCGTGCGGTGCCCCAGCGCCGCACAGCGCAGCGCCGTGGCCGCCGCCAGGGTCGTCTTGCCGACACCGCCCTTGCCGGTAAACAGAATCGTGCGCAAGGCCTACGCCAGACGCGCCTGGATCGCGTTGAGCACCGTGACGCGGTTGGCGTGCGTGGCCTCATAGTCGCGCAGCACCGCCAACTGCTCCGCCGTGAGGGCCTCGAGCTTGCTCAGCACCTCACGATAGTTCAGCGTGTCATAGTCTGCGATCGGCAGCACCGGCACGTGTACCTTGATGCTGCCCTCGCCGGAGGTAGTGGCCTCGCCGCGCACGGCGCTCACCACGCGCTGCGCCACGCTGCCATCCCTCTTGGCCTCGTCTGCGCCGGCATCGTAGGCCGCCTTGGCCGCGGCCGTTGCGCCGCGCACGGCCAACACACCGATCCCCAGGCCGGTCAGCAACACGTCGGAGGCCAGCTTGCGCATCGGCGCCCAGTCCACCCTGGGAAGCTCGACATTGCTCAGCTTGGGGAGCTTGAGCTCAGCCTCCACCACACGCTTCTGATTCATGTTCAGTTCAACGGTATCCATCAACAGAACTCCTTTCGCTAGATCATTTACGCTATCCTATACGCGCAGCAGGCCGGCGAGTTGCGGCCTACGCTGACCCCCGATCGCTGCTGCAGGGCCGCGTCGGGCAGGCCGCCGTTTCCCTCCGCCCCTCGCCTGTGGTACAATCTCTCTCAGTGCCCATCAAAGGTGAGGACTGTATGGCGCAGGGAGCCCACGAAGAACTGAGTGCGCGCGAGCTCGAGATCCTAGAAGCCGTGGTCACCGGCGCCACCAACCAGCAGATCGCGTTGTCGCTGCACGTCAGCGTCAACACTGTCAAGGCACACCTGCGCAACATCTTTGAAAAGCTGGGCGTGCAATCGCGCACCGAAGCCACCCTGCGTGCCATCCAGCGCGGGCTGGTCTCCGTGCCGACTCCAGTACAGGCCGAACCCCATGCGCCGCCCGCGCCTCCCGAGATCCCCGCAGCCCATACGTTGGTGTTGCCGCTGCAGCCGCTGCAGCGCTTTGGTGTCATGTTCGCGCTGCTGCTGATGCTGGCCATTGCCCTGTGGCCCACCACACGCGCGGCCCCAACCAGCGCCGACAGCCCGCTGATCGACGCGCCGCAATCGGCTCGCGTCAACGGCACGCCTACTGTCACGCTGCGCTGGCAGACCCGCGCCAGCCTGCCCACCGCGCGCGCCCGCCTGGCGCTGGCCGAACTGGATGGCGTTCTGTACGCCATCGGTGGGCTGGGCGACGACGGCGCGACGCCGCGCGTCGACGCCTACGATGCTGACCGCGACCGCTGGGAGCGACGCGCCGACAAGCCGACCGCGGTGGCCAACGCCGGCGCGGTCGCCCTGGACGGCCACATCTATGTCCCCGGCGGCAACGACGCCGACAACCGCGTGCTCGCGCTGATGGAAGTGTACGACCCCGCCAGCGATACCTGGTCGCAGGCAGCGGCGTTGCCCGCGCCGCTGTGCGCCTACGCCATCGCCGCCACCCGTGACGGGTTCTACCTGTTCGGTGGCTGGGACGGCCAGCGCTACCTCGATACCACCTACTACTATGACCTGACCAGCGACAGTTGGCAGCCACGCGCTCCACTCCCCGGCGCGCGGGGCTTTGCAGCCGCGGCAACGGTGGGCGAGCGCATATATCTGCTGGGCGGGCGGGATGCCGACGGTGACCTGGACCTGTGCCAGTCGTACGATCCGGCGCTGGACGCCGCAAACAACATCCCCTGGCACACGCACGCCCCGATGAGCACCCGGCGTTCGGGACACGGGCTGGCGGCCTACGGCGGGGCGCTGTACGTCGTCGGAGGGGGTTGGGGCAGCTATGTGGCCTACAACGAACGCTATGCGCTCGAGGGCGACGCCTGGTCCACATTCGAAAGCCCGCTGTCGGGCGAATGGCGCTCGCTCGGGCTGGCTGCCATCGAGGGACCACAGGGATCGTTCCTGTACGCCGTCGGCGGCTGGAACGGCGCCTATCTGAACACGGTGCGCGCCTATCAGATCAGTTTCCGGGCCTTTATTCCCGTCCAATAAGGAGGCACAGCATGACAGACGAATCCTTTGATGCCCAACTGACCTGGGTGCAGGGTATGCAGTTCGTGGGACGCGGCGCTGCGCCCGGCCCCACGATCGTGTTTGACGCCGACCCATCCGTGGGCGGCAGCAACTGCGGCATCCGCCCCATGTCCGCGCTGTACAACGCGCTGGCCGCCTGCAGCGCCATGGACGTCATCTCGATTCTGAAAAAGAAGCGCCAGCGCGTCACTGGCTTTTATGTCAATGTCCACACCACGCGTGCCGAGGAGTATCCCAAGCGCCTGCTCAAGGCCGAACTGGAGTATGTGGTACGCGGCTATGACGTTGCGCCAGACGCCGTCGCGCGCTCCATCGAGCTCTCCCTGACCAAGTATTGCTCGGTGACGGCCAGCCTGAGCGCTGAAGTGACCAGCACCTTCCGTATCGAGCAGGAAACGGACTGAGAGCGCCGCCGTGCTGCTCACCGACGGCGCCGGCACCCGTGATGCTGCCAGACCACACTCCAGGGAGTGAGACATGACCGAACCGTACGACATCGTGATCATTGGGGGCGGCATGGGGGGCTACGTCGCCGCCATCCGCGCCTCACAGTTGGGCGCCCGTGTGGCGCTGATCGAGCGCGACCGCCTGGGCGGCACCTGCCTCAACCGTGGCTGCATCCCCACCAAGGCCATGATCCACGACGCCGACCTGGTGCGCCAGGTCACCAGTGGCGCGTTCTGTCTCGAGGCCGAGGGCGGCTGGCGCATCAACTTTGAGCGGCTGCAGGCGCGCAAACGCGAGGTCGTCGAGCAACTGGTAGGCGGCGTCGAGCGGCTGTTGCGCAACGCANNAGAGACCCTGAACGGCACCGGACGCATCCTGCGCCCTGGCCTTGTGCAGGTGACCGGGCCCACGAGCGACGGCGCAGAACAGACGCGCGAGGTCGCCGCCCGCGCCATCATCATCGCCTCCGGCTCGGTACCCGCGCCCACGCCGATCCCCGGCACCGATCTGCCCGGCGTGCTCACGTCGGACGACATCCTCGAGATCGAGGCAGTCCCCAAGCGCCTGGTGATCATCGGGGCAAGCGTGGTCGGCGTCGAGTTCGCCTGCCTTTTCGAAGCGCTCGGCTCCCAGGTCATCATGCTCGAACGTCAGATGATGCTGCGCGAGTCCGAGCAGCAACTGGTCAGGCGGTTGCGCGCGCTGATGACGCGCCGCGGCATCGCCATCAAGATCTCGGTCGAGCCCGAGGTCATCGAGTGCCCGCCCGAGGGCGCGCTGTGCGTGCCCTATACCGATGGCGACGAGCACCTGCGCGCCGCGGGCGACGTCGTGTTGCAGGCCACCGGTCGCTGGCCGTACACCGCCGGCCTTGGCCTTGAGGAGCTTGGCATCGCGATGGACGGCCGCGCCATCAAGGTCGACGAGCACCTGCAGACCAACATCCCGGGCCTCTATGCCGTCGGCGACTGCATCGGCGGACCGATGCTGGCGCACGTGGCGTCGTACGAGGGCGAAGTCGCGGTGGAGAACATCCTCGGGCGGCCGCGGACCGCCGACCTCTCCGTGGTGCCCAACTGTGTGTTTGCCGCGCCCGAGCTCGCCGGTGTGGGGCTGACCGAGGCAGAGGCCAAGGAGACCGGCCTGCCCTTCCTGGTCAGCCGCTTCCCATTCAACATCAATGGCCGCGCCCTCACACTGGGAGATTCGGATGGGCAGATTCGTATGCTCTGCGCCGACCAGGGCGATGGACACGGCGGCAAGGTGTTGGGTGTGCACATCCTGGGCCCGCACGCCGGCGATCTGATCGCCGAGGCGGCGTTGGCGATGCAAGTCGGCGCCACCGCGCAAGACATCGCGGACACGATCCACGCCCACCCGACCCTGCCCGAGGCCATGCGTGAGGCCGCGCTGGGCCAGCTCGACGGCGCGATTCATTACGAGCAGCGCGGCGACCGCTGAGGGAACCGCGGCGATTGCATGGATCGCCCCTGCACGGGGCACCATTTGGCCCCACCGGGCGTTGACGGCGCCCGCGGCCTTGACGTTTTGCACGATATAACGAGCGGGTTATAATCCTATGGTCATTGGAGTGTGCACGCTCGAGCTGCAGGTGCCCGATAGCGCCTCGCTCAAGCAGAAACGCCAGATCATTCGCTCGCTGGTAGCGCGTCTGCGCCAGCAGTTCAACATCGCGCTGGCCGAGGTCGACCACCAGGATAGCTGGCAGTTGGCCACCCTGGCGATGGTGGCCGTGTCCAATGATCTGGCCTATGTGCAGGGGTTGCTGCAGCACGCCGTGGATGCCGTCGAGGACGGACGCCATGGGTTGGTCCTGCTCGACTATAGCATCGAGATCCTGTAGGCGTCGGCAGCAAGCACATGGCCTGCAGGGCGTGCAACTGTAGCCGGCCGTGCTGGTACACGCAAAGTGGGGTGAACCATGATCGACGTGACCACACTGCAAACCATTCTCACAACGGCACGAGACTATGCGCTGATCGTGCTCGCGGTTGCCGGGCTGTTTATCGGCATCGGGATGATCGCGTTGCTGGCGCCTTTGCTGCGCGGTCTACGCCAGCTTCGACGTCAGCTGCCGTGGGT
>DIVQ01000149.1 GCA_002423325.1 Anaerolineales bacterium UBA6128
CCAGTGCATCACGCTTTCGGCGCCCAGCAACGTCTCCAACTCGGCGCCGTAATCCAGCAGCACGTCACGCTTGTAGCACGAGTTGTGTCCGGGCAGGTGCGCAACCGCGCCGGCGGGGCGTCCCTCTGCCCAGGGGCCATAGTTGATGGCAAAATCGGCCCAACTGACCAGGGTGTGCGGGTTGGCGTTGCGCGCGATCGGCCCTACGGCTGCCCAGCGCTCCGCGTGCGCGGCGATCAGCGCGGCCGCCCAATCGGCGTCGGGGTAGGCGTGCTCCTCCACAAAGGCCACCAGCGGCGCCTGCGCGGCGCGCACACCCGTGGCGTTGGCCGCCCCGACCGACTCGACACACTGCACCGGCACGACGCGCACGCGCAGCGCCGATCCGACGTGCGCCTGCGCCTCGGCCAGCAGCGCTTCTGCGGGGGCCACGATGACCACCTCTAGGCGGTCGCGTGCGGATTGTGCAGCCAGCAGACCCATGATGAGGCGAATCGACTCATAGTCGTCGGGTGTGATGATGATGACAGAGAGTTCGGGCGCGTCTCGGCTCACAGAATCCACTCATTCCTCCGAGGCGATCGGGCTTGCACTATCGATCAGGCGTACGGGCAGCCCCGAGGACGCCGACTCAACAACGGCGATCGCTGTCTGCAGCGCGCACAGCCCGTCCTGCAGCGTGCATTCCACCGGCGCACCGTCGGCGATGGCCGACGCATAGTGCTCCCACATCGCGCCGAAACTGGCGCGAAACGCGCCACCGCGCCGCAGCGCGCCGACGATCTGCGGCATCTCGCCCAGCAGCGCGGCCGTTCGCCGCAGGCGGCCGCTCAGGCTGCCCGGCGGCTCGGTGTGCGGGTACAACTGCAGGCCATCGGCGCGGTAGAACGACACCAGCAGCCGCCCGCGGTCGCCGATCACCTCGATCTCGCTGCAGGCGTTGGTTTCGGCAGACATGATGGCGCTGACCAGCGCGCCGCCGCTGAGCCGCGCGCTGATGGATGCCGCCGGGTTGCCCTCATCGGGCTGAGCGGCGGCATAGACCTCCTCAACGTCCTGCCGTACCAGATAGCGCCACAGGTCATAGTGGTGCGGTGCCTCGAGCATCAGCAGTCCACCGTCGCCCGCGTGCCAATGGCCTGCGGCCGGCAGGTCGCGCGCCGACATCCGGTGGGTGTAGGTGCTGCGGATGGCCTGCACGCGGCCCACTGCGCCCTGCTGGAGCAACTGCCGAGCGCGGCGCGCCAACCGATGCCAGCGAGTGTTGTAGCCGACGAGCGCCACGCGGTCTGCCGCTGCGGCAGCCACCCTCAGCGCATCGCACTCGGCCACACTGGCGGCCAGCGGTTTCTCGATCAGCACGTGCAGGCCGGCGGCAAGCGCGTGCAGGGCGATCTCGGCGTGCGACGACGGCGGCGTCAGGATGCCCAGCGCCTGCAGGCCGGACTGCTGCAGCAGCGCCCTGTGGTCGGCGTAGCGCGTCGCGTCGGGGAAGAACTCGCCGGCGCGCGCGAGGCGCTCGGGGTCGGTATCGCACAGGGCCGCCACGCGCCAGCGCGGGATACGCCGCAGCGCCGGCAGGTGGTCAGACAGGGCGATGCGGCCCGTGCCGACGATGCCGAGTGCGATGGAGGCGGGTGCGGCGGTGGGTGTGGGCATGTATGGCGTCCATTCTACGAGCGAAATGTCCGTACGCCAAGTTTACGCGCACTTTACGATGGCTGCAAGCGTTGGCGTGGCGCACCGGCGAGTCCGCGAACACGAGGTCGTCCCTACCGATAGTGCGCGGATCGGCCCCGGACGGGGGGGCGCTCCTTGTGATCGCCTCGGTCGTTTGACATGCTGTCGCGCCGCGCCATACTGCGCGTCAGATGCGTCGGGCAGGAGGAGGAGCCATGCGACCATTGCGCCGCAACGTGGCAATCGCGATCGATGGGGGCGGCATTCGCGGGGCGATCGTGGCCCGCGCACTGGCCATCCTCGAGGAGCACCTGGGCGGCCCACTCATCGACGTGGTGCGGCTGACCGCCGGCACCTCTACGGGCTCGATCCTGTCGACCGGCATCGCGCGCGGGTTGACGGGCGAGACGATGCACGCGCTTTACCAGCAACTGGCAAGCGTGGTCTTCCCGCGCACCTGGCGCAGCGCGCTCTGGCCGTTGACAACCTACCGCTACGCCAGCGAGCCGTTGGCCGCCGCGCTGAAAGCGGTGGTGGGCGACGGCGTGATGGGCGACTACTGGGCGGCGCAGCCGAGCACGGATGTGGTGATCACGCTTTTCGACGTGCTGGAGAACCGCACGCGCTTCGCCAAGCCCTGGAAGCGCGAGTACGCCCAGTGGCCGATCGTGCAGACGGTGCTGGCCTCGTCCAGCGTGCCCACCTACTATCCGCCGGTGCAGGGGCGCTATGTGGACGGCGGAGTGGGCTCGTACGCCAACCCCAGCTACCTGGCCGCTTACGAGGCCTACTTTTGCCTGGGCTGGGACCCGGCCGAGACCACGCTGCTGAGCTTTGGCACCGGACGCGCGCCCGAGGGGCTGCAGCCCGGGCAGCCCGACCGGCTGCGGGCCTGGGAGTGGCTCTCGCCGGTGCTGGGCGCCTTTATGCAATCGGCCGACGACCAGCAGGTGCGCCTGGTGCGCACCTTTTTCCCCAGCCTCGATTTCAGGCGCTTCCAGGTGCCGCTGCGTGAGGCGATCGCCATGGACGACACGCGCCATATGGCGCTGCTGACGGCCTACGGCGACGAACTGGGGCGCATGGTGCTGAACGACCAGACCGACCCGGTGGTGGACGAGGCCGCGCGCCGCGCGCCGAGGAGGGGGTAGGGAAGGGCAATACGACGTTGCCCCTCTGGATTCCCGCCTTCGCGCGAGAGCACTCGCCGGTCGCGGGAATGACGTGCTCCCTCGATCCGTCATGCCCGCGTAGGCGGGCATCCAGTATTCGTGGCCGCGGCATTCTGCCGCGCCTTGGATTCCCGCGCCCGCGCCGGACGCGCCCCTCGCGTAGGGGCGCGCGCGTGAGTACACGCGGGGCTTGCCCCGCCCTCGCCCTTCGTCACCCCCGCGGAAGCGGGGGTCCATCTTCTCTTCCGTCATGCCCGTGCGTGGCCCGTGCTACGCGACGACGCCCCCTGAAGGGGGCTGTATGTGGAGCGCCCGGTTTCACCTGGCGATGGATCCGTACGGGCGCGGCGCGTGAGTGCACGCGGGGGTCCAGTTCTGGATTCCCGCTTTCGCGGGAATGACCCACCAGTAGCGGCGCGGCGCGAGGTTACACGCGGGCGTGCAGGAGGTCACCCGACCTACGCGTTGCCGTGGCTGGCCAGCCACTTGCGCCCCGCCTCGCTGATCTCCCAGACGCCGCGATCGGAGACTTCTTTGATCAGCCCTTCCTCTCGCATGGCGTTACGGCACCACTGCGCCGTGTTGCGCCAGCGCTGTGTGTCCTTGTCCGAGGGCAGCGGGGCCAGATCATGCTTGTTCAGCTTTGCCTTCATGACTGCATAGACGCGGTCAAGCACCACACTGAGGTCTGCGCTGCCGCCGAGGTCCGCGAGCGCGCGCAGGATGGGGACGCGGTAGGCGTCCTGCGGTGTCTTCAACCCCTTGGCCAGGTGCGCGCGCACCTCGGAGGTGCCGCCGGGTTTGGCCTGCACCAGCGCCCCGAGCCTGCTCCCCAGCGCTCTGATGTCGCGATGCAGCTCACTGAGCTTCTGCGCCCGCTCCAGCATCGCTTTGGCGCGCTCATGGTCGCCTGCGACGAACGCCTTCCCTCCGCTCTGGTTCACCCAGTCGATCTCGCCCTCCAGCTCTTCCAGCAGCAACTCGTGCGCGGCGATGACGTTCGCGGGGCTGTGCTCGTTCATGCCGTGGCCTCCTTTGGCGCATGCCTCTACTTGTCGACGGTCTTGATCTCGTACTCCATGTGGCGCTGCCTGCACCAGATCTCGGCCGCCTTGCGCTTACGTTTGACATCATCGGAGTCGAGTTTGGTGGGGTCCTTCACCTCGATGATGGCCTTGCGCCCGTCCGCGTACTCGACGAGAAAGTCGGGCACGTAACGCCGCTGGTGCTTTTGGGTGTCGATCCAGGGGATGGTGATGCCGTGGCGCTTCATCCACTTGACGACGTGTGGGTCAGATTCCAGTCGCACCATCATCTTGCGTTCGAGATCGCTCTGGTACTGCTCATAGTTCCAGGGGCTCTTGGTCGGGTTCCAGAAATCACCGTGCTTACTGATCGCCATATTCGATTATCCCCGCCACCAGGCCTGGTATGGCCGCTACGCGCGCCTGTACCTGGCGCAGCATCTTCCATGCATAGTCGAGTTGTTCGCGCTCCGCGAGGCCGAGCGAGGCGCCATCCCAGAACTTGCCGCGCAAGTGGTACATGAGCGCACTGTAGACGCGATCCTTGAACGCCGAGGCATAGCCGGCCTGCACGGTCAGCCCCTCGGCCATCTCCAAGACCGCCGACTTGATCGCCTCGCGCATGTCGTCGTCGCTGGGATGGTACGGTTGCTTGTCCGCTCCTCCCGCGTCCGGTGCCGAGTGCACCGTTTTCCAGCCGCCCTTGCCGAGTTCGCGTTCCACCACGCCGTCGATGCCCAGGCCGGTGATCTCCACTGCCGTAGGGTCGTAGACGATGCTCGCGA
>DIVQ01000003.1 GCA_002423325.1 Anaerolineales bacterium UBA6128
GCTGCCGAAGCTAAAGAGCGGCTGGCCCGCCTGGGCTACGACAACGTCCACGTGCTCAACGCCGACGGCTACTTTGGCTGGGAGGAGCATGCCCCCTACGACGCCATCATCGTCACCGCCGCGCCCGACCATATCCCGCAGCCGCTGGTGGCGCAGTTGGCCGACGGCGGACGCATGGTCATCCCCGTGGGTCCGCCGGGCGGATACCAGGTGCTGTGGCTGCTGGAACGGGCGGGCGACGAGGTGCGCCAGAGCGAGGTGATGGGCGTGGCGTTCGTGCCGCTGACGCGGCGGGGGGAGTCTGGAGGGGTTGAGCAAGCGTAGACAACCCGGCGCCACCGACCAGGCTGACGCGGACGCGCAGCCTAACGCCGGCGGCGGTGCTGCGCGCCTCGCTGATAAAAGTCTGGTGGCAACACCGCAGCTACCTGGACACGAGTTCTGCAGTCTCAAGATAGGCCCGCAGGTCCTCCAGATCCGGCTCTAGCGACCTGTCTTGAGTTGTACCATAGACGTGGATCGCCTGCACGCCGAACTTGCGGAAGAGCAGCTTTTTGATCTCCAGGACGACCGTCACGTCCTTGTAGCGCGTGCTGACAATCCGCCAGCGGTACTTGGTCCCCTCCTGAACCGGCCCCTTCACTTCCAAGGCCTTCACTGGGAACTTGGTGAGTGCGAACTCGGTCAGAATCTTGGTGATCTCGTCCACCATGTCGACTCCCTGCTTCATATGCACATTGCTCCTTTGCGATCGAACCAGAGTTCGGGGTTGCTGCCCGCCATAGCTAGTACGTGGTACGTGCCAGACGCCCGCTGGTGAGCGCCAGCCCCGCATACGAAGATGGGCCGGCCTCAACCAGATCCAGTTTCACAGCGGCCGGATATCCCCTCGTGAGCACGCTGGGCTGAGTCGCGGTCCAGTAGACCAACACACCGCCCGCTACGACCGTGGCGTCAACGATGTACGCACCGTTCGGATTGATGGCCGCTGGGTCATAGCTGATCCGGAATTCGATTGGAAGGGGCTTGCCGCTAAGAGCCACAACGCTTTCGCCCAGCACGATCTCCGCTCCGTCAGCCGGCGAGACCCCCACAAGTCGCACGCACAGCTGGGCGTCGTCGGCCAGCTCGACCAATGCGCCGCCCGATACCCTGACGCTGACGTTCGGCGGCCCTGAGTGTGCGCCCGCGACCGTCGGCTCAGGACTCGCGACGGAAGGGGCCGGTTCCGTGCTGGTAAAGGCAGCAACGGCAAGGGCCAGGCAGACAAGGGCTATTACAAACAGAGACTTGGGCCCGTTCATGGCACGGTACTCCTTACACCCACCGAGAGGGTCGCCCGACCTCAGACGGCGCAGATCGCGCTACGCAACCACTCGGGGGGCCCGCCCTTCACCAGAAACACGTCGGCTCCCGCAGCCAGAGCCTGAGCCCGATAGTCGCCGTGCAGTGTCAACACGATCACCCTGACCTCGGGCCGTTGACGCTTGATGCGTCGCGTGGCCTCCAGGCCGTCCATTTCAGGCATCTGCACGTCCATCAGCACGATGTCGGCGCGCCGCTCCGCGGCCAGCGCCACGGCCTCGCCGCCGGTGGCCGCCGCCCCCACCCATACCACGCCCGGCAGGAGGCCCAGCAGCGCACGCAAGCCCTCGCGCGTTGGTCGTTGATCGTCTACTACAAGCACACGCTTGGGTGTTGTCACAGATTCACCCTCTCTGCACATCTCGCACAAGAGGAACCACATTCAGCATAGCAGCCAACGCGGGCCCTGCCATCGCCCGGAAGAGCGGTCTCAGACCACACGAAAGAGACTGCCCAGACAGACAGTGGGCTACTTTAGTGAGCCTGCAATGCCACTTTAGTTCTAGACGTCGGCAGACGTATTGACAACGAGTCCACTCGTGTCGTAGAATAATGCATAAAGGGGGGCCGTACGATGGTAAGCGACACCAACCACAACGGTCGATCGCACGAAGAGACGCGCCAACGGCTGGCCGAGACGCGCAGTCTCCAGCGAGTGACGGCGGCACTGCTGCAAAAGCTCACGCTCGCCGAGGTGCTCGAGCTGGTGCGCCATGAGGCGCGCCAGGTGACGGGCGCCGCCGGCGGCACGATATTTCTGCTGGAAGATGAGGAATGGCTGCGCGACGCCAACAACGACACCGAGCTTGATCCGATGGCCGAACGGATTCCAGTGGCCGGGACGCTCACGGGCGAGGCCATGCTCAAGCGCAAGCCCGTGCTGAACAACGCTTATGCCAGCGCAGGCGTCGAGGCCCACACGCCCAGCCTTCCGACAGAGTCGCTGTTGGCAGTTCCGCTTCAGATTGAGGGCACCCCCATCGGCGCATTGAATGTGGCCAACAAGGCGGGAGGCTTTACCGAGGACGATGCGCGCATTCTGAGCCTGCTGGCGGATGTGAGCGCCGTCGCCATCGAATCCGCGCGTCTGCGCGAGAAAGCGGACCGCCTGGCGATCAAGCAGGAGCGCGAGTGGCTGGCGCGCGAACTGCACGACTCGGTCACCCAGGCCATGTACAGCGTGACGCTATATGCCGAGGCGGCGCACCTGGCTCTAGAGGCCGGCAAGCGGGATGTGGCGGCCGAAAGTCTGCGCGAACTGCAGGCGATGGCTCGCGAAGCCCTCTTTGACATCCGCCTGCTCATCTTTGAGCTGCATCCCCCGATTCTGGAAGGACAGGGCCTGGCGGCCAGCCTGCGCATTCGCCTGGCCGCAGTGGAGAACCGCGCCGGACTGCAGACCGAGATGCACGTGAGTGGGGCGCGGACCCTGCCGCTCGCCATCGAGGAGGAACTGTACCGCATCGCCCTCGAGGCGCTCAACAACGTGGTCAAACATGCCCGCGCGCAGCGCGTGACGGTATACGTCAGGTTCGACGAACAGCACGTGGGCGTCGAAATCTCGGACGACGGGACCGGCTACGACCCCGCCACCGCGCGCGACGGCGGAGGGATGGGCCTCCGCAGCATGGCAGAGCGGGCCGAGCGCATCAACGGCAAACTCGAGATCAGCAGCGTGCCGGGCAAGGGCACCACGCTAAGTATTGAGGTGCCAGTATGACCGGGCAGTTCCCTGCCGCAGCTCCCAAGCGACCCATCCGGGTGTTGATCGTGGACGACCAGGCCATCGTCCGCAAAGGCATTTGTGCCCTTTTGGCCGAGGTCGCCGGCATCGAGGTAGTGGGAGAGGCCAGCAACGGACTGGAAGCCGTGGCCCGCGTGCAGGCGCTGGACCCGGACGTGACGGTGATGGATCTGGCCATGCAGGTGATGGACGGCATCGAGGCCATCCGCCAGATCACCGCGCGCCAGCCCAAAGCGCGCATCCTGGTGTTGACCAGTTTCACGGGCGACGACAAGGTCTTTCCCGCCATCAAGGCGGGCGCGCTGGGTTACCTGCTCAAGGACTCTGAGCCGGCCGACCTGATCCGCGCCATCGGCCAGGTGAGCCGCGGCGATGCCTCGCTGCATCCCAGCATTGCCACACAGGTGCTGCGCGAGCTGCGGCGCCCGGCCCACAACACACGCCCCCCGGACGCGCTGACCCCACGGGAGGTGGAGGTGCTGCGCCTCGTGGCCACGGGGCTGAGCAACCGCGCCATTGCCGCACGGCTGATCACCAGCGAGGCCACGATCAAGACCCACGTGAGCAGCATTCTGAGCAAGCTGCAGCTTGCCAACCGCGTCCAGGCCACCCTCTACTTTCTACAGGAGGGCGTCGACTCGCTCGAGGATCGGCCGGAGACCAGCGGGTAGCGCCTCCTCGTCGGCGCACGGCCTTTGCTCACGCGTCCCCCCAACCGCAAACCGTAGGGCAGACTTACCAAAGTATGAGAGACCGCCGCGGGGCGGTCTCTTTCTATTGAGTGCTTTGCCATCCCTTGTGCCGATGGCAGGGGACCGTATCGGGCGTACAATGAAAGTGTCCGGGCGAAATGGTGACCCAGTGTGACCCAGGAAACGAGTGATCGGTTCGCATCAAAGGAGTTCCCGATAGACCGTTAGCGGGATCAAAGCCAGGGCCGGCGCGTTTCTCGCCCGGGGCGCCGGCTCCACCATTCAACGTCACGCCAGACAGGAGGAACATGAGCAAAAAGAAGGATCAGCCGGTCGACGAGCCCAAGGACAAAGTCGAGGACAAGCCGAAGGATCAGGCAGTCGAAAAGAAGGGCGACAAGAACAAGGGCAAGCAGAACAAAAAGAACAAGAAGGACAAGAAGAACAAAAAGTAAGGCAGGTGCGCTGGGAGCAGCGATGGCGGTCCAGCCATGAACCAGCATCAACTTCGGAGTGCGTGGAAGCAGTTGCGTGGACAGGCCAGAGCCCTGTGGTCCAGGCTGACGGACGATGATTTGGCGCGAGCCACCGAGCAGTCAGAGCAGATGATCTCCAAGCTACAGCAGAACGGCGGCTACAGCCGTCAGCACGCCGAAGAGGAGATAAGCCGCTGGCTTGCGGAGCTCAAGACCGACTAGATCTGGGCCACGCCTTCGAGGCGGCCCGAAGCATCAGAGACGCGGCGAGGCCGCGCTCTCGCACACGAACGTTGGAGGGTCAGAATGAACTATGTACTGTGGATCATCGCCGGGGCGGTCATCGGCTGGATTGCCAGCAGGATCATGGGCACGAGTGGGCGCCAGGGACTGCTGCTTGATATCGTGGTGGGCATCGTGGGCGCCTTCCTGGCGGGGCTCGTGCTGACGCCGCTGTTCGGCATCGGCACCATCAACCAGAGCGACTTTAGCCTGCCGGCACTGTTGGTATCGCTGCTGGGGGCCGTCGTCCTGTTGGCGATCGTAAGACTGTTCCGAAGGGGCCGTCGGTAGCAGGCCGACGGCCGCACGCTCGTCCGACCAGATCCGAATCGGTCTCGGGCGAGGGTTTGGGGCGGCGGCCCAGACAAGTACTTGGAGCGACTATCGCTCCTGTGACACGCAAAGCTGGGCCATGCGATGGCGCATGACCCGGCTTTGCGCTCTGACTATAGACTAGGAGGGCACTGAAAAAGGCCCCNNCCGGGCCTCGGCCCGGGGAGCGGCCGGAAACGCCGGCTTTTTCAGCGGGTTCCTAGACCGAAGGAGACACCATGACTGAGAATCGACCGACCAATGAGGTTTCTGTAGACCGCCGCGAAGAGACGGTGGTCACTCAACAGCCCGGCTACGCTTCGTCCGAGCAGGTAACTCGCGATGTCGCGGCTGAACGGCGCCAGGGCGCCTTCCAGGTCAACCAGATCATCTGGACCATCGTGGGCATACTCGAGATTCTGCTGGGGCTGCGCTTTGTGCTGAAACTGATCGCGGCCAATGCGGAGAGCGGGTTTGCCGTCTTTATCTATGGCATCACCAAGCCCTTCGTGGCGCCATTCGAGGCGCTGGTGGGCACCCCCACAGCCGGAGCCACGGTCTTTGAGGCGACGACGCTCATCGCCATGGCGGTGTACGCGCTCTTCACCTGGATGCTCGTGCGCGTGATCCAGGTCGCGACAAATCGTCCCAGCGCACGCACGGTGACACGCTCGGTGCGCGAGCAGACACCGGGCAGCGGCGTTTCTGGCACGGGAACCGATCGCACAACCAATACCACGAGTAGGAACTAGTTCGGGTAGTCGAGACTGGAGCTGATACCATGAGACTCACCAAGAACTTGGAGGCTGTGGAATATCTGGGCGATCACAAGGATCGCCCCTACAGGTAGTACGTCCAGCATTGTTTGGGCCTACAGTTAGGGGCGTACTTTGTGTACGCCCACCTTTTTCCACACCCTCAGAACCTGAGATCGCTTCTGGGGGGGGCATCTGGCTGGTCGTGACAGGCCTGGTGCTGGTGGTAAGCACGGTGATTTCAGTAATGCATGGCCAGAGCGGAAAGCTGAGGTGACATAATGCGTAAATCACATTCTCTATTGGTTCTGATTGTGTTGGCGGGGCTGCTTGCTACGGCAAGTGGCCTCTCGGCCACAGCAGGTTCCAGCTACATAACGGATGCGGCGCAAGTAGCAGGGCCTGCGGCCCCCTCTCTGGGAACTGCACAAAGTTTTGCGGTCCTGGCAGGCTCGACAGTGACCAACACCGGCGACACCATCGTCACCGGTGACCTTGGGGTCAGCCCCGGCGCCGCGGTGACTGGCTTTCCACCGGGGCTCGTGAGCGGCGGAACGCAACACATCGCGGACGCAGTCGCTGCCCAGGCCCAGGTTGATGTCGCCACGGCGTACAACGATCTGGCGGGCCGGCCCTGCAACACCGATCTGACCGGCCAGGATCTGGGCGGGCTCACGCTTACAACAGGGGTCTACTGTTTCAGCTCGTCTGCCCAGTTGACGGGGGCGCTCGTCCTCGACGGCGAAGGCGACCCCGCCAGCGTTTTCATTTTCAAGATCGGCAGCACGCTCACGACCGCGAGCGCCGCATCGGTCAGCCTGATCAACGGGGCTAATCAGTGCAACGTGTTCTGGCAGGTGGGCAGCTCCGCGACCCTCGGATCAAGCACCGCGTTCGCCGGGAATATCCTCGCCCTCACGAGCATCAGCCTGAACAACGGGGCGGGCGTGGTCGGCAGGCTCCTGGCGCGAAATGGCGCAGTGACGCTCATCAACAACGCTATCTCCAACCAGTGCTGGACGTCACAGATCCCAACTCCGACGGCCACGGCTGAAGGCCCAACTCCGACGGATACAGAAGTCCCGGCCGCGACGGCCACAGCTGAAGGCCCGACCCCGACGGCCACGGCCGAAGGCCCGACCCCGACGGCTACGGCCGAAGGCCCGGCCCCGACGGCCACGGCCGAAGGCCCAACTCCGACGGCTACGGCCGAAGGCCCGACTCCGACGGCCACGGCTGAAGGCCCGACTCCAACGGCCACGGCCGAAGGCCCGACCCCGACGGCCACGGCTGAAGGCCCGACTCCAACGGCCACGGCCGAAGGCCCGACTCCAACGGCCACGGCGAAGCCGACTGTGACGAGCGATCCGACGAGTGCTCCTACCTCCGCCCCGACGAGCGCACCAACCACGGCTCCAACGATGGTGCCCGTGGCCACACCGACCGCAGAGGTGGTCTCTGATGTGCCCGCAACCCCCACGCCGACCACGCCGGCAGTGATTGGCGTGCCCGGAACCGGAGGCGGTGCCAGAGCCTTGGGTGCGGGCCGGTCGGCACCTCTCACCAACTCCATGCTGCCGACCGCTGCTCAGCCTGTGGTCCTGGAGCCGCTGGTCGACCCGAGTCTTGACCTGAGCGCCCCGGCTGTGGCCGTGCCGCTCACACTGCGCATTCCATCGCTCCAGATCGACGCGCCGGTGCTTGCGGTCGGGATCACGTCCGAGAACGTGATGGCTGCTCCACAGGGCCTGGCCGACGATCCGGTGTGGGACACTGCGTTCTGGTATCGCGGCGGTGGCATCCCGGGCGACCCGGGCACCGCGACAATCGCCGGGCACGTCGACGGCATCCGCGGACGGCCGGCGCTCTTTGCTCACCTTAATGAGCTGGTACCGGGAAGCCTGATCATCATCCACGACACACGGACCGACTTGGACGTGCGGTTCGGGGTCACCGAAGTGGTGAGCTACTCTGTCCAGCAGGCCAACGACGCGACGGTGCTTGGGCGAATCTATGGCGCCGGTCCAGTCGCTGGCGAGCGAGCCGAGCCCGCAACTGACGGTCTCTCGCACCTGACGCTGATCACGTGCAGCGGGAGCTGGGTCGAGGGCTCGTACGATCATCGCTTGGTCGTCTACGCGGAGCGCATGTGCGGAATGCCCAAGGCCACGCAGCTGAAAACGACGGCGCCGCGCTGGAATTGCCGAGGCGATGACCAAGCGGCTGGCGCGGCTGTCTGTCCCTGAACACTACCTTCGGGATTGCAGCTTGCGAACAAGTGGCCGACGAACTGTTCCCCGGCCTTCATCTTGCGCGAACTTGACCAGCAGAGTGTCCCATGAACCGACTTGCGAGACTCGGCCCGATCGCACCGAGCATCGTTCTCTTGATATCTGCCTGGGCGGGCGGGGCGCTGCTGGCGCGCAATGGCGGAGTCAGGCCCAACAACACCAGGGACGCGCAAGTCGTGACTGGAGACACAGGTCTCGGTAGCGCTACCGATGCACAAAGTACAACAAAACAAGGGGACATCAGAATGAGCATTGACAGAAACGAACGGTCTTACGTGGCCAACCATGCGGTAGGGTTCTTTGTCGGACTGCTCGTGGGCGGCCTGGTTGGCTCAGCGACCATGCTGCTGGTGGCGCCGCAATCGGGCAAGAAGACACGCGCCAAGATCCAGCAGGAGGGACTGGACCTGCGCGACCAGGTGGTCGAGACCGTTGAGGATGCAGTGGCGGAGGGGCGCGGCCAAGTCCGCCGGACAGCGGCCAAGGTACGCAGGCAGACCAACAAGCTTCAGAGGCGCGGCCAGGACGCGCTCGACGCGCAAGTGGAGATCGTCACTGACGTCGTAGAGGCGGAGAAAGAAGCCGTGCAGGACCTCTCGAAATCCTGACGACCGGGTTCCGCGCACAAGGAGCAACCAATGACGTACAATGTACCGTCTCAGTCAACCAGCCGGGTATCGTGGTGGCGGCGTGTCGCCACCTATGCCGTGGCATTGCTGGTGGGGTTCGCACTGGGCTTTGTGCCCATGTGGATCAAGGGGCGCGCGAACGCCACCAGCCTCTCGGAGGCGACACGCCAGGCAAACGTGGCGCTGATGCAGAATCACCTCGCATCGGCGGTTGTCGATGCCCAGCGCGGGGACTATGAGTCGGCGCGCATAGCGGCCAGCGATTTTTTCATTGCCCTGCGGGAAGAGACGAGCAAGGTGGATGATTCCAGTCTCTCACAGACACAGAAGGATCTGGTGGAGCCATTGTTCGCCCGCCGCGATGAGACCATCTCGCTGCTGGCGCGCAGTGATCCCGCCGCCGCGGAGCGGCTATCCGATCTGTACGTGTCGTTTCGCGAGCTACTGACTCGCTGATTCGCCGGGCGGCCACGCGCAGTGGCGGCATGCGGGGCGACCGTGCGCGCGCTGGGGGCATCGAGGCCGCGTGCAGCGGTTAGCCTTGCCTGACGTACTCCTGCCACGCGTTCGCGACCTTGAAGCCGACCGAGCCCTACAGCCCGCGCGAGGCCACATTGCCCACGTCCGTGGAGACGCTGACGCGCTCCATCCCCAGCGCCCGCCTGCGGCGCAGTTCCTCCAGCAGCACCGTGGGGGGAACGGACCAAACCAAGAGGCACTTTCCTTAAGGAGTAAAGATCATGATTAATAGAACCTCACTGACCATCATTCAGCTGAACGATAGTCATGCTTATTTTGATCTACACCAGGAAATGTTCTGGCAGGGTGGTCAGGCAGTCTA
>DIVQ01000193.1 GCA_002423325.1 Anaerolineales bacterium UBA6128
GGGCTGGGCACTGAGGCTATGCGTCTGTTGCTCGGTTACGCCTTTTGCGAGTTGAACTTGTATCGCGTGCAGTTGACAGTGTTCTCCTACAATGCACGTGCCCTGGCGCTCTACCGGCGGGCAGGCTTTCAGCAAGAGGGGGTCTTTCGCGAGTTCCTGTCGCGCGACGGGGTGCGCTACGACATACTGCTGATGGGGCTGGTGCGACGCGAGTGGGAGGAGCTGCAGCGCAGACCCGCCGTTCGGGATGGATCGAAAGGAGGACGTTGACGATGGCGACCTGGCAGGAGTACCTGCAGGGCAGCCGCGAGCGCTTTCGTGACGAACTGTGCGCGTTTCTGCGCATTCCGAGCATCTCGGCGCTTTCTGAGCACAAGGACGATGTGCGGCGTGCTGCCGAATGGTCGGCCGAGCGCATGCGGGTGGCTGGGCTGGAGCACGTTACGATCTGGCCTACCGAGGGACACCCGGTGGTGTACGGTGACTGGTTGCATGCGCCGGGCAAGCCTGCGGTGCTGATCTATGGCCATTTCGACACGCAGCCCGTCGATCCCTTGGATCTCTGGACGACGCCGCCATTTGAGCCGAACGGCCGCGAGGGTCGCGTCTATGCGCGGGGGGCCTCGGACGATAAGGGCAACATGCTGATCCCCATCCTGGCAGTCGAGGCGCTTTTGGCAAGCGAAGGAAGGTTGCCGATCAACGTCAAGTGCTTCTTTGAAGGCCAGGAGGAGATCGGCAGTCCGCAGCTGCCTGAACTGATTGCTGAGCGACGTCCGCAACTCGCTTGTGATTTGGTGCTGAACGCTGATGTCAGCAAATGGAGCGAGACCGAGCCAGCCGTGCTGATGGGCCTGCGCGGCCTCTGTTCGTTGGAGGTGAACGTGCGTGGCCCCAACAGTGACCTGCACTCGGGCACCTACGGCGGAGCGGTACAGAATCCGCTGCACGCCCTGTCGGCGATCATCGCATCGATGCGCTCGGCCGACGGTCGGGTGCTGGTACCTGGATTCTACGACCAGGTGCGGGAGCTTTCGGCGGCGGAACGCGCCGAGATCGCGCGTGTGCCGTTGGACGACACCGCTTACGCCTGTGATCTGGAGGTCAACGCTCTGTTTGGTGAGCCGGGTTTCACCACGCTGGAGCGCGTATGGGTGGCAGCGTACCGATCTGTAACACATTCCTGGACGCCCTTGGGGCCTATAGTGTGGGCTATGGCTTTGGGCTGGAGGACGAGAACATCCACTCGCCCAACGAGTTTTTCCGATTGAGCAGCTATCGCCGAGGGCAGGAAGCGTATGCGCTGATGTTGCAAGAGTTGGCTGTCGCGGCCACGAGCTAGGTCGACACAGGTATTCAGGGCGAGAACGAGTCGAAGAGAAATGGATGCGCAGGGGCGGCCTAAGGGTCGCCCCTGCTGCTAGAGGAGCACGCTGGAGGCGAACACCGGTCCGTCGGCGCAGACCAGTCTCTCGCCACAGTGGCACGAGCCGCACACGCCGATGCCGCACTTCATCACGCGTTCCAAGCTGACCCAGCAGGGCAGCGCGCGATCGCGCGCGTAGCGCGCCACGGCGCGCAGCATGGGCTCGGGGCCACAGGCGTAGAGCACATCGTGCTGGGGGCCATCCAAAGCGTTGCAGGCGTCCAGCGCGGTACCACACAGTCCGCAACTGCCATCGTCGGTGGCGATGGCGACGACGCAACCCAGTTCTTCGTAGCGCCAGCGCAGCATCAGCAGGTCGGCGGTGCGGGCGCCCAGCACAACACTGACTTGATCGCCCCGCGGGCGTGCGCGTTTGGCCAGCAACGTCAGGCCGGCTGCGCCACTGCCGCCAGCAATCAGCAGGGGATGGGCGCCGTGGAGCGCAAAGCCGTGACCGTAAGGCCCGCGCAGCCACAGTCTGTCGCCCGGTTGCAGTAGGCAGAGCGCGTGGGTGAAGGGGCCGACATGGGCCACGCTCAGCGAGAGGGGCGCGTCGTCCATCACGCTGAAGGGGCGCTCTTCGATGCCGGGCAACCAGGCCATGATGAACTGGCCGGGCTGGCAGTCAAGCGCGCCGTCCAGGATGAGCGTGACGCCGGCGGCGCCCTCCGGAACTAGGTCCGCGACGCGCATGACGGTGTGCGGCTGGCTAGACATGTGCGCACCCCCGCACATCGGCGAGATGGTCGATCCCTTCTTCGGTCATCAGACCCTCGAGTTCGTTCAGGATGCGGCGAAAGACCCCGATGCCCTCGCCGCACAACGCCGATCCGACCCCAACGGCCGTGGCGCCGGCCATGACCATGCGCAGTGCGTCCTCGCCACTGCGGACGCCGCCGGTGCCGATGATCGGGAGATCGAGCGCGCCGGCGAGTTCGTAGACGCAGCGCACGGCCACCGGGTGCAGGGCAGGCCCGCTGATGCCGCCCACGCGGTTGGCCAGCACGGGGCGGCGCGCGCGCACGTCGATCAGCATTCCTGGGCCAAGTGTGTTCACCGCGGTCAGGCCGTCGGCCCCGGCGGCTGCCACGGCGCGCGCCACTGCCACGATCTCAGGCGCATTCGGAGAGAGCTTTACCAGCAACTTGCCGGCATACACGGCACGGGCCGCAGCAGTGACGCGCCCAGCGGCGTCGGGGTCGAGCGCGAAGGGCTTGCCGAACTCGCTCTCAACGTTGGGGCAAGAGATGTTGAGCTCGATAAAGTCAGGCTCGGCCTGCGCGATCAGACGCACGGCCTCCCAAAAGCCCTCAACGCTGTGCCCGTAGACGCTGGCGATAAGCGGCACCCCCAGTTGCGCCAGTTCGCCGCGCGCTGTGCGCAGGACGTCGCGTTCGGCCGGCGCTCCCGGGTTGGAGAGTCCGACGGCGTTGATCAAGCCGCCGCTCCAGGGCAGCACCGTGGGATTGGGATGCCCGACGCGGGGCTCGAGGCTGCACGACTTGGCCGTGACGGCTCCCGCGCCCTCGCGCGCCGCGCGCACCAGCGTCTCGGCACAGCATCCCCAGATGCCCGAGGCCAGCACGAGTGGGGTGGGCAGCTTGACGCCGCAGAGCTCCACGCATAGATCCGTCATCGGGCAGATCCTTGTTCGTCGAGATAAGCGAGTACGCGCTGCGCGTCGGCAGGCGCCAGCGTGCCGTCTGTGGCGAGCGTGGTCACCAACTGGCGCAGTGTTAGCACGGCGTGCAGGCGCAGGCCCCTGGCGGCTAGGTCCTCGCGGCCACCCTGTTCGCGGTCAATGAGCACGGCGACATCGTCAATGACGAGCCCTTCGGCGAGGAGTGGTTCCAGCGCTTCGAACTTGCTGCCGCCGCTGGTGATCAAGTCGTCGAGCAGCACGGCGCGCTCGCCGGTCGAGTAGACGCCCTCGATCTGGCGACGCGTGCCGTAGGCTTTGGCCTCACGGCGCGGGTAGATCAGGGGACGGCCCGTGCGCAGCGCTACAGCCGTGCCGATCGGGAGGGCGGCATAGGGGATGGCGGCGATGCGATCGTACTGCAGAGGCGCGAGCAGTCGCGCATAGTGCGCGGCGACCAACTCGAGCACGCGCGGGTGGGTGACGAGTTGCCGCAGATCGACATAAACTGGCGAGTGCTCGCCGGAATGAAGGACAAAGTCGCCAAAGCGAACGCAGCCTGCCGCGTGCAATGCTCTGCACAAGCGCATAATACTGGGATCCCGTGCGGCGCGCGCGCGCGCGCCGCCTTGTGCGTGTGTGCGCGCAGCGTTGATCTGGTTGCAGAGTTCGCTGGCCGCGCGCCGTGGATCATCCGCGTACAGGATGCTGCGGGAGGCGTTGATCACCAGGCCGAGGCCGTCGTCGCGCAAGCCGGCTGCCAGCACGGCTGCCAGTTCGCCGCCCTGCGCGCCGACGCCAGGCACCAGGAACCAGGCCTGCGGCGAGCGCTCGCGGATCTCACGCACTGCGTCGGGGTATGTGGCGCCGATCACCAGCCCATAGGGCTGGTCGCTGGCCCAGTCGGCGGCCAGGTCAGCGACATGGGCAAAGAGCGGTTGGCCGCCCTGTGACCAATCCTGGACCTCACCGGCACTGGGGTTGGAGGTTTTGCACAGCACAAAGACGCCGCGATCGCGGCGCTCCAGGAACGGCACGACCCCATCGCGGCCCAGGTACGGGACGACGGTGACGGCGTCAACGCCCCAGACATCAAAGACGGCGCGCACGTAGGCGCTGGCCGTAGAGGCAATGTCGCCGCGTTTGGCGTCCAGGATGACAGGAATGTCGTCCGGAATCGCCGCCAGTGTGTCGCGCAGTGCCTGCAGGCCGGGCTCGCCCAGCGCCTCGTAAAAGGCGATGTTGGGCTTGAAGGCGCAGGCAAGGTCAGCGGTTGCTTCGACGACGGCGCGGCCAAATGCGGCAACCGACGTGTAGCGCGCAGGAATGCGCTCGGGCTGTGGGTCGAGTCCGACGCACAATAGGCTCTCGCGTTTGCGCATACTGATTTCGAGCTTTTGCCAAAAGTTCATGCGAGCCTAGGCCTTTCCGAGCACAGCGGCAAGCAGCGCCATGCGCACGTACATGCCGTTCTCCATCTGGCGGAAATAAGCGGCACGCGGATCGTCGTCGACGTCATAGTGGATCTCGCCGACGCGGGGCAGCGGATGCATCAGCGCCATGTGCTCCCTGGCACGCGCCATCAGGTCCGGCGTGATCTCGTAAGCGTCCTTGACCGCTTCGTATTCGCGCAAATCGGCAAAACGCTCCTTTTGGACGCGCGTGACATACAGGACGTCGACAGTGTCGATGACCTGCTCAACGGCGGACGTCTCAGCGACGGGGCGTCCTGCCTCGATCATCTGCTGCTTGATGGCCTCAGGGAGCCTGAGGATCTCGGGCGACACAAAGGTCAAACGCGTGTCGTACAGGCGCAGCAGTCGTGCGAGCGAGTGGACGGTGCGGCCGTTCTTGAGGTCGCCGACCATGGCGACGTGCAGGCCGTCAATGGTGCCCAACTCGGACTGAATCGTGTACAGATCGAGCAGGCCCTGGGTGGGGTGCTCACCGACGCCATCGCCAGCGCTGATGATGGGCTTGCTGGCATAGCGAGCGGCGACCTCTGACGCGCCCACCTCGGGGTGGCGCAGGACGATGACATCGGCGTAGCATTCGAGCGTGCGGATGGTGTCGGGCAGCGACTCACCCTTGCTCACGGAGGAGTACTGCACGCCGTGGATGGGGATGACCATTCCGCCCAAGCGCTCCATGGCAGCGATGAACGACGAGGACGTGCGCGTGCTCGGCTCGTAAAAGAGGTTGGCGAGCACATAGCCTTTGAGCAGATCGGTTGCGCCGACACGTTTGACGATGCTGCGCATCTCGTCGGCCACGCCGACGATATAGTCCAGGTCGTCACGGGAGAACTGCATCACCGAGACGATGTCGCGTCCGTAAAAGTTCTGCGCATGGTCAGGCGCCAGTCCGACGATCTTTTTTTTGGTTGGGTTCATGTGTAATCCTCCTGGATGGATGGTCTCTGGGTGAGAGAAGCGCCCGCGCGCGTCAAGGGTCTGCCGTAGCCCGGACGAGCCAGCAAGCGACCTGATTCCCATACCGTCTGCCCGCGCAACCGAACGCGGCTGACGCGGCCGAGGGCCGGGTGTCCGGCGAACGGCGACCAGCCGCAGCGCGTGCGATAGCCATCAGACGGCAGCGTGTAGGGTTGCCCGATGCGGATCTCCACAGCGCTGTCAGCCGGCGGCTGCAGGCCGAACACATGCAGCGGCCCGTGCCAGGTCAGCGCCTGAAGGCGCTCAAGGGTGAGCATGCCGCGGTCAGCGGCCCACAGCAGCAGCGGCAGCGTGGTCTCAAGGCCCGGCACGCCGGGCGGCGGATCAGGCGAGTCTTTCTCGGCCATGCTGTGGGGCGCGTGGTCGCTGGCAATGATGTCTACCAGCGACAGTCGCCGCCAGAAGAGCTGTACGTCGGCCGGGCTCAGCAGCGGTGGTTTCATGCGGCCGTAGGGTCCCAGGCGCTGCCCGTCCTCGCCGGTGAGGAACAGGTGGTGTGGCGTGACTTCGCAGGTGACCACCACGCCACGCTGGCGCGCGGATTCGATGCGCAGCAACTCGTTCGGGTGTGGCACGTGACAGACGTGCAAGTGTTGATGGTAGCGCTCTGCCAGGTCTATGGCGACGCGGATGGCCTGACTCTCCGCGTGGATGGCGATGGGGCCGGGGCCGGGCCAGGCCTCGAACAGCGCGGCCAGAGAGGCAGGCTCACGAATGGTCATGTCGCCGTACGTTTCGTCCAGGTAGAGCTTGAGCCCGACCGCTGCAGGCGCAGCCTCCACGAGCGCCTGCAGGTCGTGTCCGTCATATCCAACAAAAAGGCCGTAATCACTTACGGCCTTTTGGGCGAAAAGATCAAGTTTGGCAGCGAGTGTCAGGCGACTCGCGGTCTGTGGCCTGTTGTTGGGCATGTCCAGGACGCCGAGGACGCCTCCGGCCAGCGCGGCGCTGGTGCCCGAGGCGATGTCCTCTTTGTGTGTGGCGCCCGGTTCGCGCAGGTGTACATGCGCGTCTATCAGGCCGGGCAAGACCAGTGTGCTTTCTGCAGGCATCGTGTCTCCCGCTCATGTCTGTCGGGCATGAAAACGGCCCGTCGCTGGAGTTACAGGCCCGTCGACGGACCGCCACACGCCCGTGTATGACGGGTCATGCCAATTCATCTTTCGCATTATACCACACGCCAGGGCCGTCTGCAATGGCCGCCGATCAGGGCACGCGCGTGTAGCGCAGCAGCAGGCTCCCCGGCATTTGGTCGATGCTGATGGTCAGCGTCTGGAGCTGGACGCCAGTCATTCGGCGGCGTGGCGCCTCCTCATAGTATGGACTGAGACTGACGTCGTACGCTGAATGCGGGTCGATGGCGCGCAGCGAGAGCTGCATCGTCGGGAAGGGGCTGCGGTGCCGCCTGAAGAGCAGGGCAATACCCGCGGCCAGATCCTCGCGGTGCAATTGCCACGCGCACCAGTCGGTATCGCGCGCGGTGATGGGCAGCAACGGGTAGAAATCGCCCGTGAAGTATGGACGGATGCTCTTGTGCTCGGCCACTGCTGCGTGGGCCGCTGCAAAGGGGAAATCGTCGTCGAGCACAGTCACACCATGACGAAGGGCATCGCGCCAGCTGGGCGCGCCGGGCGCGTCGTCCATCGTGAGATCGCTGTGCTCAATGTGATAGCCAAGCGTAAAGCCGCCCATGATCTCGCTGCGCGAACCGTAGGGAGTCATGTTCCAAAGGCCCCCGCCGAAGAACGGCACCCATCGCGCAAGGCCCGCGTTGATGCACTGGTCGCCCACGTGCAGGCCCATGCCTGTGGCCAGGCCGCCGATGTCGGGAAAGTCGCTCGGCCAGAGCGGCAGCGAGCGGGAGCAGGTCTCAAGGTCGATGCGGCGCCCGCCGCTGGCGCAGTTATCGATCCACATCTGCGGGTGGCGACGTCGTAGTTCATCCCAGAACGCGTACAGGCCTTCCACGTAGCGGATCTCGGTCATGCCCACGCGATCGGGGGTGTCAGCCAGTTGCCAGAACGGTAGCGGATCGATGTTAAAGTCATTGCGGTAGATGTCGATGCCGTGCTCAGTGATGGCGTCCGAGATGAGGTCTGTGAGATAGGCGCGCGCTTCCGGCATGCCCAAGTTGAAGAGATGGTTGTCGGGGCTGTCGGGATGCCGCAAAATGTACTCTGGATGCTCTAGTTCGATATCTGTCGCCGTGCGTACGCGCTCGGGCTCAAACCAGAGCACGAACTGCATGCCGCGCGCGTGGGCGGCGTCGCTGATGGGGCGCAGGCCATTGGGAAAGCGCTGCGGGTTGGGGCTCCAGGAGCCGACGGCCGCCCACCACTCCTGGTGCGTGCCGTACCAGCAGGCGTCGACCCAGTAGGCCTCAAAGCCGAGGTCGGCGACCCTGGGGAGGGCGGCCATCTCCACGGCCTCACCCGCTTCGCCGGTCAGGTAAAAGCGCGACTGCAGGCATTGCGCGCTGGGCGGCATGACCAGTTCGCTGTCGATGCGCGGCAGGTAGTGTTCGAGCAGCAGGCGGCGCAGCAGGTTGTTGCCGAAGTCGGCATCCTTGCCATCCCAGGGCAAGGCCAGAATGCGAGGTGTGCGGATGCGCTCGCCAGGCTTGAGGTACAGGTGCGTGTGGTCCATCCCGGCGCTCGCTTGGAGCGTTTCCGAGTCGCGTTTGAACGTGGCGGCCCATTGGCCCGACCATCCGACAGCCAACACCAGGCCGCTGTCGGGCCCCTGCAGGTTCATGAATGGCAGTGTGCCGTTTGATGAGCGCCCGCCAAGAGGCGCGAGGCGCTTTTCAGTGTGCGGCATGAGGGCCGTGGTCTGCGGGAGAAAGTCATCCGGCAGGCAGAGGCTGCCGTTGGCGTGGTGCAGCCGCAGGTTGTCATACGCGCCGAAGGGCACGGTCACGTCCAGAGGGAGGATGTCTTCCAGGATGGGCGTGTCGCTGGTGCCGGCGTTCTCGAATTCGACCAACCAGTCGACCGCGTCGAACCGATCAAAGTGTCGCGCGATGACGCGAACGACCAGGCCACTGGCCGAGTCGCGTCGCAGCGATGTCGTTTCGCTGCCGCCGGGGACCGCGCGGCTGGTGTCCTCGCCGGGCCAGG